>JBAXGN010000150.1 GCA_037139415.1 Verrucomicrobiota bacterium
CTCCCAGCCCAGCCAAGGGCCTCAAAAAATGACCAAGGGTTTTTCAGCAGAATCTTTACTCTACTTATTTTCAGTATAAATACAACTTCAAACCGCGCCTTATTCCCCCGCTCGAAGTTCCGGCTTCAGCCGGTCTCCAGCCTTCCGAAATGAATTGGTTTTATCTGTGTTTATCTGCGTCCATCTGTGGTGAAGGTTTTCAGGTCTGGTTTTGAACCACAGATAAACACAGATGCACACAGAAAAGACCAAACACTGCAGTTTGACATTCCGCAATCCGCATTCCGAATTCCGCAATCAATTAACTGGCAAATCCACATGAAATTTAGTCCCCTTCCCCAGTTCACTCTCGAGCCATAGCTTGCCCTGGTGCTCTTTCACGATGCCGTGGCTGATGGCGAGCCCCAGGCCGGTGCCTTCGCTTCGCGACTTCGTCGTAAAAAACGGATCAAAAATCCGGCCCTGAATTTCCACGGGAATGCCCGTGCCATGATCTTCCACCGTGATTCGAATGCAGATTTCGGAATTTGGACTGGCCAATTCCGCCTTCCGCACTCCGCCTTCCGCAATTAATTGGGCGCTGAGGATGATGATCTTATCCGCATCGTACTTTGGATATTTTGCGTTCGAGGCGTCCCGGGCGTTGGTCAGCAGGTTCAACAACACCTGCTGGATTTGCTGGCTGCGGCATTTGATCGCCGGCAGGTCCGGCGGCACTTCCACGCGCAAGTCAATCTGATCGTGCCGAATCACCGTGCGGACGAGGGTCAAGGTTTGCTCGATGAGGTCTGGGATGTGGCGAGGGCTGTATTCTTGTTTTTCCTGGCGGGAAAATTGCAGCAGGCTGCGGACAATGTTGGCCACGCGCTCGCTCTCATGGATGATCTCGGCGGCAAATTCCGCGCTGCGACTGCCCGGTTCGGCTTTATCCAGAATTAACTGGGCGTAATTCATCACCCCGTTGATGGGATTATTGATTTCGTGTGCCACCCCAGCGGCCAGCGTGCCAATAGATTCGAGCTTCTGCTGTTGGCGCAGTTGCGTTTCCATCGCGAGGCGGTCCTGCTCCAACTGCTTGCGCTCAGTGATGTCCTGAACGATACCTGACATTCGTGTGGGGCTACCTTCCTTATTCAGCTCATGACCTCCGACTGCCCAAATCCACCGCACCTCGCCATCTACACGGCGAATGCGGCACTCAAAATGCCAGTCGGTCAGCTCTGCTATGGCCTTGTGAAAACGCCGCTCCACCTCCGGGCGATCCTCGGGTAAAACGTGTTCGACAAACATCTCGTAGGTCCAGCGCGGCAACAGCGTTGCATAGCCGAAAATGTGGTCATGGATCAGCGTGCGATAGGCGGTGTGATCCACCAGATTAAGTTCCCATGCGCCAATATGGCTCATTTTCAAGGCAAAATTCAACCGTTCCTCGCTCGTGCGCAAGGCCACTTCGGCTTGTTTATGCTCGGTAATATCGCGGGTGATGCATTGCACAAATGTTGTCCCGTCAACTTCAAAGTGGCGGATGCTGACCTCCACCGGAAACCGGCTGCCATCCTTGCGCTGATGGACGGTTTCCCCGCGGAAATGGCCCTCGCGCATCACCGTTTGCATGCGCGCCGCATAGTCTTCATGTTGTTCGGTTGCCACCAGCGTGCGCACCGGCTGGTCAATCAGGGCCTCACGCGTATGCCCATACGATTCCACCGCCCGGTCATTGACCTCCAGGATGCGCCCCTCCCCGTCGGTTAGCACAATAATATCATTGGCGTGTTTGATCAGGAGTTCAAAGCGCGCCTTTAGCACCTGCTGCTGCCGTTCCGCCTGGTACAGCGCGCGATAATGAGCCTTCTCGCCACGTTGCCACAGTAACAATGCCGTCACACTGAGCATGAGGATGAATCCCAACACCGTCACCTGGATCATCACGGATCGAAAGTTCCAGGCGGCAAACGCTTCCGCCGTGTCCATCTTGGTCACCATGAACCACGGCGAATTTGGAATGGTCTTCAAGACCGATAGCACCTCAACCCCGCGATAATCCCGCCCCACCACCACCCCCTGCTTACCCAGCACCGCCATCACTGCCGGCACGTTCGTGTGCGTCAAAGGAATGCGCAGCGCGAGCGCCATATTAGTCCGATGCCTCAGTTCGTTCAGGAAGAGCACCGAATCCCCGTCCCGCCGGACCAGCAACGTCTCGGCGGTGCGACTGGCCGTGGGCCAGGATTGCAGCAAAGGAAACAAGTTATCCCGGATATTGACTTCCAACACGAGCACCGCCGTGCTCCGATCCGCCGGCGCGGGGGGCAGTCCGGCGGCAGGGACATTGTCCGCGGCGCCCTCGCGGCGCACTACCAACGGCACCAGGAAACTCAAGTGAATCCTGTTGCTGTGCTCCGTCCGATGCAGGTCGGTTACCACGATTTCACGGGTGCGAAGCGCCATTTCGGCGTCCCGGTAAACCCCTTGGCATAATTCGTGCGAGGCATTTCCCGGATGAACCAAACGCACCTTCCGTTCCGCATCCAGCAGCACCGCTCGCTCGTAAGGCCCGCCGTCCATCAACGAATCAAGCCAGCCCGTGAACATGATTCGGGTGGTCCGCGTTTCGGGCTGCGCCAAGACATCCAGTGCGCGCCGGGCGGCATACGGTGTGCCGCGCACCAAGCGCGCGTCCGCCAGCCGCTCCCGTCGCCAGTTGACAATCTCGCGGACTTTCAGGTTGGCAACGGCGTCCAACTCCCGTTCGGCGTTGCCTTCCAATTGCTCTTCCTGAGAGTGATAAAACCAACCGCCTGCCGCCAGCAAAACCAGGCCGATCAGCACCAAAAATCCGTAGGCCCACACCTGCCGGTGGGTGATCCAACCCGCCCGCACCGCCCCCACCCAACCTTGCGCGGGGCACGCCAACAATATCCCCGCTGCCAACACCATGAACCCAGCGGCCGTGTGCACCGCCATACAGGTGTAGTGGCTGAAGGCGAAAAGAACCGGGAAACCCAGACCGTACTCCATGACGGAAATCAATCCGCTGCCACCAACCACCAGGGCCGTTACCTCGGCGGGCCGGAAGCCGCGCCTCGGCTCCCAGTCCAGCCGTAACAACGCCAGACTGAGCAAAATAAAACACAGCGCCGAGGACAGTGCCATGCGCCCGGGAAACACGGTCACCACCGGATTTGGATCATCCCGGAACAGGCACTCATCCAACCCCAGATTCCAGCCCAGCGCATACTCGCACGCGGTTACCCCGCCGATCAGCATCACCATCAGCGCAAGCAGTTGCCCCACGGACTTTCGGCGGGGTGACACCGGCGGGCGCAAGCATACCAGCGCCAGGCCAAGCAGCGCAAAGCACAGCGCGGTGTTTGCTTTCATGGAGACGAACGTCGGCAGGACACTCTTGAGCGCGGGAACATTGAAGAACCAACCCGCCAGTACCAGCCAGCCGACCGCGCTGACCAACCCGCCAGCCAACCATGCCGCTTGCCCGACAAGGCTTGCTTTCCACGTCTTCAAGTCAAATGATAACAACGGTAACTTCATCTTCGCCCCTCACCTTACTGCACGGCAAAGCCTGCCCTCGCAATCGGCTGAATAGTTGGTTCACCACAGGGCTGCCGGAAAATGTACTCACGGGGAACCGCATTCGCAATCTAAATTTCCTCAAGCTACCATGGCTAACATATTATAATTGCGGACGACGAGGCCCCAACCCGCGAGTTGCTGGCGATGTTCTTTCGCCGGGCCGGCTATACCGTGAGCACCGTGGCCACCGGGCGGGAAGCCTTGGCGTTTATCACCACCCAAACCCCGGACCTGCTGGTGCTGGATGTGGACTTGGGCGACGCCAACGGCATTGAATTACTGGCACCCATCAAACTGAAGTTTCCGGCCCTGCCCATCGTCATTTTCACCGGTATTAAAACCGATGAGGCCACCATCCGCCGTGCCAAAGAAAACGGTGCCAACGCGTTCATGGCCAAAACCCAGCCGCTCCAATCCATGCTCGCGGAAATCCGCAAACTCCTGGGGTAGGGATTGGGAATACGGCGTTTACCGCCAGGTCTCGTTAAAGAACCCGGTATCTTGAATTGCGGCTGGCGTGCTGTCGGTGGGCGGGGTGCGAACGTCAAGGACCGCCCAATCCGGCAGTTGCGGGGTTTGCAGCGAATTGTTTGGGTCCGATTTTTCACGGATGGTGGGACCGCTGTTGAGCACCATGTAGCGGTTGGGTTGCCGGGGGTTCGGATAGATCGCGACCAGCACCATGCTCTCACCCGTCCAGGCTTTTGAACCGATCTTCACTTCGCCGGGTTTCCACCCCAAGGGTGTTTGAGGCAGCAGTTCGGCCATTTTGCTATTGCTCTCGGGATCGCCAAAGAGGATCAGATTTTTCGTATTGAGGTCTTCGGCGGTCAATTCAGAGACCTTTTTGACCGGCAAATCGCCCCGGAATATCTCCCGCCAACGGCGAATGGTGTAGGCTAGTTCGCGCTGGTAAAACGCTTCGCGCACGGCGGACACGGAGCGTTTGTCCGGCGCAACCACCACAAACGGACTCATGAACGCATCGTCAATGGGCCCTTGCAGATCGGGAATTTTTCGCAGTGTGCCTGGTGCGGGTTGGGCTCCGGCTACCCAACGGCCATCTTTGAATTCCAGCTCCAACCACCATTGGCCATTTTTCTTCACCAGTATGGGTGGCAGGACATTGAGATTTTGTCCCTGAATATTCACAGTGAGACTCGCTGGGAGGGTTGCTTGCAGCGCGGTCGCGTTGATGGCCAGGCGGCTGATATTTTTTGCGGTCACGTTCAGCTTGCTGCCATCCCAAGTGGCATCCACGCGGCTGTCCTCCCAATGCGTTTGCAACCCGTTGACGGTCAGCCAGAACATGTTTGGGTATTTTAACGTCCGGCCTTGCCAATGAACCGACGGGAGATATTTCGGCTGTCCTTGTTGCAGACGCTCGTGTGCCCAGGTGAGAATTTCCTTTTGCACCTCGGGGTGGTATTTGTGGCCCATGCCGGGACCAATCAAGTGTTTGAGGGTCTGCCCCTCGGCTTGATAGGCCGCGGCCATGATATCCCCGGCGAGCTTTTGCCCGTCCACTTCACCGCTGTAGGCCAGCACGGGAATATTGAACAGGTTGCGCACATAATCTGGCACATCGTACTGTCCCCAGAGGGTTTGCACGTACTCCGGTGGCAGATTGGTAGGGGTCAGTTTTAGGAATCGCCGCACATCCACGAAACCCGCCCCGGCGTGCAGCGCGCACCATTGGTCGGCGTAATGCGCGCCAGCATGCCACGCCCCGGCGCCGCCCATGGAGAAACCCGCCAACAGAATTCGTTTTTCATCAATCCGATAGCGGCGCTTCACCGCCTCGATGGCTTCCAATATATCCGTTTCACCCGCCAACTGGAAGCCCAGGCATTGCCGGCCAAATGGGTGCAGGATGATGCACCCGCCAGGTTGAAACGCCCCACTCTTGTGCAGGCGATCAGCGATAAAGTGCATATCCGTCGCTTTGTCACCCCGGCCGTGCAACCAGACGGCCAGCGGAACCGGTTTCGACCAATCCAGGTCGGGTGGAATCTCCAGGCCGATCGGCTGTGGCGAGCCGTCCAGGCTGGAAATGAAACCGCGCGCCAGCGTGCCGGTTTGTTTAGTCCAGGAAGGCTGGTTCGCTTTCAGCTCGGTGAGGCGGCTTTGGGCAAGTTGCAGCAATTCCTTCGCCTTATCCACGTCTTTGGGCGCATAGAACTCGCCATGGAGCAGCGCGTAACGCACGGCCTTAAGCAGCACTGCCACGTCGGCATACAACGGTGCCCGCTCCATGGGTTTGGCGGCGGTCTCCAGCGAACGCAGCGTCTGCTCCAGGGACTGCCGCACTTCGGTGGGAATCTCAATCCCCGGTGCGGGTAACTTCCTGGTTGCGGCCGCGTTTGTGGCGGACGAAATTTTCGGGACCGGTTTCGGGATGGGTTTGACGGGTGTGGGAGCAGCGGCGGTGAGTGTCATTCCTGGCAGCAGTCCCAAAAGAGTTAACGTCGCAATTTTCATAATCCTCGAACATTGGTTCAGGGCGCTGCGTTTATTTACCTCGCAAGCGTTCCCAAAGTGGTTGCAGGTCTTCGTCCGCCAAAGCCATCCGCCGGATTTGTTCCCCATTGGCCCCCGCTCGCATGGCTTGCTGCAAAAAATCCCACGCTTCCGGCAAGCGGTCCATCTGGGCGGCATAGCAGGCCAGATTGAAGGACACCATTTCCGAGCCGGGAAATTGCCGGGCGGCAGGCAGCAAGGCGTTCCATGCCTGCGTCAATCCGCCACCGGGCACCCGCCGCAACGCATAGGCTTGATTCAACCAGCTACCCACCCGATCCGGGCACTTTATCATCATGGCCCGGGCAACCCGCAAGGCCGCCAGCCAATCCTTTTGCAGCGCGTGAATCTCCCAACGAATATCCAATACCGTTGGCTCTTCCAATAAGTCGGCGGGGAGACGTTCCAACTCCGCAGCCGCTTCCTGCAGATTGCCCAACTCCACCCATCCCAAGGCGGCAGAAACGGTAAAACGGTGGGGCCAAGGCAAGCCTTTCATTGCCTTGTTGCCTCGATGCAGAGGCAGCGATGGACTAGACTCCGCGCGCGGGCCGTCGCCCGGCAGTTCTCAATACGGCCTCGTGCATGAATAGCGACAGCCATTCCTTTGCCTCCGATTGTTCCGTTGCCGAACCGCCGCATAATTCGACGGTGCCATCGCCGAGCGCCAGCAGTTTGGCGTTGCCGAACATGGCCACGATGGCTTGTTGTTTTCGTTCTTTAAGCTCACTTAATATGTTTTTCATTCCCCCCAGCGTACCCTGGGGGGTAGGACAAATACGGTCCTACCTTAAAAATATTTTCCAAATAAAAAAACACTATTCCAGGCCTGATTTTCAGGGTATTTTCGTGCCATGCACCCGTAATTCGCTCCCGGACGAGCACCCCGGCAATCAAATTTCGGCGGAAACGGGTGGGGTTTTATCCGCTGCCTCCGGCTCGGTCTTTTTCAGATGTTTCTCAATGCAATCCACCAGTTGATCGAGCGTGACCGGTTTGGCCAGGAAAAACAATCCGCCGCGTTGGGTGCCCGCCTCGCCGACCTCGCGTTTCGAGACCGTGGCGGTCAGGAAAACCACCGGAATATTCTTCAGGTTGGGGTCCGCTTGAATCAATGCGGCCACTTCTCCGCCATCCACATCCGGCATGATGACGTCCAGTAGGATCAAGTGGGGTTTGAACTCCCGGGCAGTTGCCGCCGCCCGGCGTCCGCGATTTTCCTCGCGCACCTCGTATGGCCCGGCCTTTTCCAGGTTGAGCCGGACCATGCGAGTAAAGGTGGTTTCATCGTCCACCACCAGGATTCGTTTTTTTTCAGTCGTCATAATACACACTCATTTCTAAACCAGAGGGTGGCGCAAACGCCCCCTTCATTTCGGTTGGTCAGTCTAATTGTAGCGCCATGGAGTTCAAGAATCTTCCGGGTAACCGCCAGGCCCAAGCCCGTTCCCTGGCCCGTGGGTTTGGTGGTAAAAAACGGTTCAAAAATCTTGGACAGCTTGTCCGGGGCAATGCCCGTGCCGGTATCTTCCACCAGCACTTCCACGACCCGATCACCCGGACGGAATCGCTCCGCCACCCGTGATCCAGCGTCCCAGACCACTTCCTCCGCCTGCAACGGCCGCACTCTTGTGAGCACATGCAGGGTACCGCCGTTCGCCATGGCATGCAGTGAATTGATGAACAAATTCAAGAACACCTGTTCAATCTTGTTGCGGTCCAACTGTAACAAAGGTAGTTCCGTCATCAATTCCTTGCTTACCTCCACTCTTCCGCGTGACAAATCATGACGCAACAACGCCAGCGTGGAATCAATCAGGTTGTTCAAACTCTCCGATTTTACCCCCAATTCCTGGGCGGCAGCAAAATCCAGCAAACCGTGAATCACCGAATCCGCCCGCTTCAGCGCACTGCCCATGTCTTCGAGCACCTGATGGGTGGACTCTTCCTGAGCGGCGGTGGATGTGCGTAAAAATTCCATGCCGGACAACAGGATGGCCAGGGGATTTTTTACTTCATGCGCCACCCCGGCCGCCAAGCGGCCCACGGTCTCCATTTTTTCGGCGTGCATCAATAAATTCTGCGCCAGCTTCAATTCTTCGTGGGATTTATTCAAATCCACCAACGCCTGTCGCAAATGTTCCTCGGCCACTTTGCGCGCCGTAATGTCCGCGATCAACCCGTCATACGCCACCAGGCGCCTTTGCTCATCATAACGCGGCACCGGGGTGTTGCGCACCCAGCGCACCGAGCCATCCCGATGCAGGATGCGATGCTCCAGCGGCAGCGCCTCGCCACGCAGGATATTCTCGGACTGCCGGAGTACCGCTTCCCGGTCTTCCTGATGGATCATGCGGTACCACAGAAATGGGTCCTTTTCGTAGTCCTCGGGCGCATAACCCGTCACATTCAAACAGCCCGGCCCATGGTGGGTGGTCACTGGCCGTCCGGCGCGGATCTCGACCGTGTAGATGTAATCGGTCACTGAGCCGAGCAGTTCGCGGTAACGTTCCTCGCTGTGGCGCAGCGCAATTTCCGCCTCCCGGCTGTTGGTGATATCCCAGAAAATGCACTGCACGCCAATGATTCGTTTCAAGGCGCCATAGACCGGCATTTTGCACACCTGCACATACAATTTCCGGCCGTCCGGTGGTTGGTTTACCTCCACGGTTTCCAGCAACTGCCCGCTTTCAATCACCTGCCGGTCATCCGCCTGGTATTTGGCGGCGAGGTCGGCGGGGAAAAAATCATAATCGTTCTTGCCCACGATTTCCTTGAGGGTTTTGCCCAGCGTCTGGCAAAAGCGCTGGTTGGCAAACGTGAACTGGCTGTTGATGTCTTTGCGAAAAATGTTTTGCGGCAAATATTCCACCAGGGAATGGTAAAACGCCTCCGAGGCCCGCACTTTCTCCTCAGCCCGTTTTTGCAGTGTAATATCCCGGGCAATGATCGAGAAACCGGCCGCCGTTCCGCCCACCAAACGTTGCAGTGGCGAAACAGTCAGTGCCACCTCCAGTCGGCTGCCGTCCTGACGGACCTGTTCCAACTCACGGTTGACGACATGCTCGCCCGCATTGGCGCGTCGCAAAATATCGGTTAACTCTGGTTTATTGCCGGGCAGGCATAACCGCTCCAGCGGCATCCCTACCGCCTCCGCCACGCGATAACCAAAAAGACGCTCCGCTCCGGGATTCCAACTGGTGATGAGCCCCTCCAGATTGACGGCCATGATGGCGTCATCCGAATACTTGATAATGGCCGCCCACTGTTGGAGTAATTCTGGATTGGCGCCATTGCCATTCGTCCCGTCGGGATGCGCACCGGAGCGTTGGGGCATTTCGTTATCTCCCTTTGTGCCAGAGACTCGGGCTGGTTTGACGTGTGCTTTGGGCATTCGCTTGATTTGGTGCTATTGCATTCAATACCGCGATTACTCTGCCAACCAAGGTACCAGCATTTCTCGGTTCCTGCAACGCGGAATCGCAAGGAATCTCGCCGCATTGGTGGAAGGCGGCCAACAACCCCGTAGGAGACGACGTAAGGCAGACTCTAACTTGAACCCTTGCGCCGACTGACGCCGTCGGCCACGGTGGGGTTGGGGGAAAAACTGGACCAAAACTGGACCGTTTCTGTACCAAAAATGAAATTTTCAGGACGTGGCATCGACAGAGGTCATTTTTATAAGTCGGTGTAAAACAGACTGTTGCGAGGATTGAGAGTCCGCCGTCGCTGGTCCAGTTTGCAGGGGGGTGGTGCAGTTTGGTTGCGGGAAAGTGGCCAGAAGTTGGCGCAACGAGTTCTGGCAGAAGGCGAAGCTATTGGAAAACAGCATCCGATCCAGGTTCATGAACCGTTGAGCCGTGCGAAAGTATTGGGTGATGAGGGATGGCTTGGTGCGCGGCCCGAGCCGTTTCGGGGTAACGCGGATGATGGCGCGAATGATAACCGGTTTGATGATCTTGGGGCGGATGATACGAGAGATGAATTTGTGAGGCCACATAAAGATTTCAGATTTCACATTTCAGATTTTTGTCATGCGGGTCGTGACACACGGTGTCTGGCGGATCGCAAACGCGCGCTCCGTTATAACCCACACCCGAGAGCGTAACACTGGAATGGATAAAGCGATTCTCTCCCGGAGGGAAAAAACGAACAGGGGGGAGAAATACGAAATGGCACGCGGCGATAAAGCAAGGTGGCTGAGAGCTGATAGTTGATAGTTGAATGACGGAAGACGGTAGGGACGGCAAAGACCAGTGAACAGTGAACAGTGATCAGTGACCGTAAAAAGGAATGGGACGGATGGGATAGCAAGGAAGAAACAGCGCAGACACAACCCTCAAAGCAAATCCGGGATTGGGCTCAAGTCAAAAGGGTGAAAGTCCGGCCATGGGAGCGTGGGATGGTCGCTGAGAATAATAAAACAGGGGATTGACAATATTCCAAACAGGAATATTCTTTGCCTGTGTATGTGGCAAATTGAGCCAACGACTGGTTGGGAAAAAGACCAAAAGCATTATGCAAAAAAACGACCGAATGAACTTGCGGCCGTGATAAGGAATTTGGGGAGATATGTGGCGCTTTTGAACGTCTCAAAGAACTCTAAGTCTGTCCAGGCAGGGTATTTACACACGGAACAAAGCGGCGTATTGGCAATTGACCAGAAGGGCGGCGGCGGAAATTTACAAGAAACAAGATTGTACACGTACGCGGCTGACGAAACGAAAACTGTCTATTTGATCGCGATTGGGGATAAAAGCGCCCAACATGACGATGTGGAATATTGTAAAAGGTTTGTCCACGGATTGCGGGACGTGAGTAACAGTCAAGGTACAGAGGAATAATTCCTGTACGATCGAAAAACTGCTGTAAAATTTAAGTAACTTATGAACACGGAATTAGAACGACAAGGCACCAAGGCGACCGGACGGAAATATGCCTCGGTGGCTGAACTGATGCGCGGAGAGGGTGTGGCTAAAGAAGTCCAGGACAAGGTGAAAGCACTGGAAGAAGAAACGCATATTGTGCTCCAACTGGCAAAGCTCAGGCAGGCAGCGGGAATAACTCAAGAGGAAATGGCCAAGGCGCTTGGCGTAACCCAAAGCGCCATCTCAAAACTGGAAAGCGGCTCTGACCTGGATGTTACGCTCCGGGAAATCAAGGAGTATTCGCGGGTAACGGACCAGCGAATCGGGCTGATGTTTGGCAAGCCGCTGAGCCACGTGGAAGCGGTCAAGTGCCACGCACTGGCGATCCGGCAGCGGTTGGAGAAACTTGCGCAGATCGCGAACCGGAATGACGAACTGGAAAAAGAAATCCAGGGATTCTTCGGGGAAGCATTTTTTAATATCCTGACAATTTTATCGGAATGCAGCGAAAAGCTCCCGAGCAGCAGCAGGGACACGGGGGTGCGGATCGAGATAATAAAGCAGAGCCCTACCAGGTGTGCACTTGTGAAACCGAAGTCAGAGACCGGTCTAGTGGCAGCATAAACGAGGCGACGGGCGGGCGGGCTAGTGTGCTTGGCGTTATGCGGCAGTTCATAAAGCTGTCGCTGCCATTTGGACCATGCAGACGATCACTCAAAACTAAATCCTGGAGGGAACTGGTAGTGCATCAGCCTTCCCCGTTGATTTCAACAATGCTATCGGGCCCAAGCGTGAAAACTTGGCTGCCTTGGCAATAAGACGAACGGCACTGACGCCAGACTTCATGACTCAAGGCTTTGACCAATGTTTGCGTGCCTGGATCTCCCTCATCCAGACCGTTCTCAAAGTTTGCCCCCCCAAGATCGGTTATAACGGGCCGCGCGTTTGCGGTCCGACAGACACCGTGTGTCGCGACCCGCCTGACTGAAAATTAGAACGACATAATATTATGAAAACTCAAATTCCGGCGCTGGACCATCTTTTAAAATTCCAACTCCTGACTCCGAACTTCTATCTTCTTCGACACGATTTTTCACCTGCCATTTTTATGCCTCGAAATGTGTCCCCATGTGCGCTCGTTCGCGTCAATTTGCGGACCGCGTTTTCCAGGTTCGGATTTCTTTCGGATTTCGATCTTCGGCCTTCGGTTTTATACTTGCACCATTGCACTGGTGTTTGACGCGTTGCGCGGTATCCTTGGTCCGCCACTGGCATGAGCGATACCGCACAACTTCATGAGTTAAACCGCCTGTTGCCGCACTGCCTTTTGAAGGATCAGTTGCGGCTGGGATGGCGTTTGGCCGCCTGGTTGCGGGAGCGTCCTCCGGAACAGAAGGTGCCGCTGGCATTGGCACAATGGTTTGAGGAAGCCAAGGCGTCCGTCCAACTTCGACGGGATCGCCAGGAACGGCTGCCCCCCATCGAGTATCCGCCGCTGCTGCCCATCACCGCCCGGCGCGAGGATATTGTGGCTGCCATCCGGGCCAATCAGGTGCTCGTGATCGCGGGCGAAACCGGTTCCGGCAAGACCACCCAGATTCCCAAGATGTGCCTGGAGGCCGGGTTGGGCATCCGGGCGCGCATCGGCTGTACTCAACCTCGCCGGGTGGCGGCACTCTCCGTGTCGCGCCGACTGGCGGAGGAACTCAACATGGATTATGGCCGCGAGGTGGGCTGCAAAATCCGGTTCTCCGACCAGACCAGTCCGCAGACGTATATTAAGTTCATGACGGATGGTATCCTGCTGGCCGAGACGCAGGGGGACCCCTTGCTCACGGAATACGAGGTCATCATCCTGGATGAAGCGCATGAGCGCTCGCTGAATATTGATTTCCTGCTCGGTTGCCTCAAGCAACTGCTGGCCAAGCGCGATGACCTAAAGTTGATCATCACTTCGGCAACGATTGACACTCAGTCGTTCTCTCGTGCATTCAACGATGCGCCCATCATTGAAGTCTCCGGACGCCTTTACCCGGTGGACCTGGTTTATGCCCCGTTTGACGTGGCGTCTGAGGAGCAAGGGGATTTCACCTATGTGGATGCTGCCGTCAGTGCCGTCGAAAACATCTTCATCGAGTCCAATCACGGCGATGTGCTGGTCTTCATGCCGGGCGAACGGGACATCCTGGAAACGCGCGACGCCCTGCAGTCGCGCGGGCTGGGCGATACCGATCTGATCCCGTTATTCGGGCGGTTGTCGCCGACGGAACAGCAGCGCATCTTCGCGCCGTCGCCCCGGCGCAAGATTGTCATTGCCACGAATATTGCCGAGACGTCCCTCACCGTGCCCGGCATCCGTTACGTGGTGGATACCGGGTTGGCGCGGATCAGCCGGTATAATCCGCGTACGCGCACCAAGCGCCTGCCAATCGAGCCGGTTTCCCAGAGCAGCGCGAATCAGCGCAAAGGCCGTTGCGGACGCGTCTCCGGCGGCATCTGCGTGCGGTTGTATTCCGAGGAGGATTTCGCGGCGCGCGAGCCGTACACCCAGCCGGAAATCCAGCGGGCGAACCTCGCGGAAGTCATCCTGCGGTTGAAAGCGTTCAAGCTGGGGGATATTGAAACGTTTCCATTCCTCAACCCGCCCACGCCGCCGGCCATCCTGGGCGGCTACCAACTGCTTCATGAACTCGGCGCTTTGGACGACCAGCGCGAGATGACCGAGTTGGGCCACAAGCTGGCGCGCCTGCCGGTTGACCCCACGATTGGCCGCATGTTGCTTCAAGCCCAGCGTGAAGGGGCGACACCCGAGGTGCTCGTCATCGCTGCCGGGCTCAGTATTCAGGACCCGCGCGAACGCCCCTTGGAACGCCAGACCGAGGCGGACCAGGCGCATCGCCGCTTTAATCATCCCAAGTCGGACTTTCTCACGCTGCTTAATATTTGGGATGCGTTTCACGATCAATTGGAGTCGCTGCGCACGCAGAATCAGGTGCGCAAGTTTTGCAAGGCGCATTTCCTTTCCTATTCCCGCATGCGCGAGTGGCGCGACATCCATGCGCAATTGCGGGACGCCATGGAGGACCTCGGGGAAAACGTGCCGCATTCCCAGCCAGCCACGTTCGAGGCCATTCACCGCGCCATCCTCACCGGCTTGTGGAGCCACGTCAGCACGCGCAAGGAGCGCAACCAATACCAATTGGGCGGCAACCGCGAGGTCATGCTCTTTCCCGGTTCGGGGCTGTTTGCGCGCACGGCGGAGAAGCGCCACACGCCCGCGCCCAAGGAGGCCAAGGCCAAACCTGCGCCCGCCAATCCGCAACCCCAATGGCTGGTTGCCGGGGAGATCGTGGAGACCTCGCGCCTGTTCGCGCGCACCGTGGCGGAAATTGATCCGCTCTGGATTGTGGAACTCGCGCCGCACTTATACCGGCGCGGGTATAGCGAACCGCACTGGGCCGCGCCCGAGGGCCGGGTGCTGGCGCGCGAGAAAATCACCCTCAACGGCCTGGTGGTGCAGGACCGCATGGTGCCGTACGGCAACGTCAATCCGGCGGAAGCCACCGAAATTTTTCTGCGCACCGCGCTGGTTGAGGAGGCCTTGGCGGATCACTTCACGCGCCCGCGAAAGCCGCTGGCTCCCGTCCGCGGCCAGCATTCCCAGCAGCAATTGCTTGCCGCCGCCGAAGCGGACACCGAGACGGAGCGCGACCTTTCCCGGCTACCCGCGCTCTACCGCTTCCTCGCGCATAACCAGCAGTTGTGCCACAAGATCGAACTCTGGCAGACCCGTCTGCCCAGCCGGATCGTTACGGACCTCGATCAGTCGCTCTATGAGCATTACGCCCGCCGCCTGAAGAACCTGTCTTCCATTCCCGAACTGAACCGCTTCCTCCACGCGCAGCCGGACCCGGCGCATTGCCTATGCCTGGACGCCGCCGAGCTGCTCGGCCCCCATGCCGCTGCCTTCAACGCCAACGCCTTCCCGGACACGGTGCCCGTGGGGTCGCATCCCGTGGAAGTGCGGTACGCCTACGCGCCCGGCGCGGAGCACGATGGCGTCACCGTGCGGGTGCCGTTCACGCTGGCCCAGGTCATGGACCCCGCCGCGCTGGATTGGGCGGTGCCCGGCCTGCGCGAACCGCAAATCCTGCATCTGCTCCAGGCGCTGCCCAAAGCCCTTCGTCGCCCGCTGATGCCATTGCCGGAGAAGGCCCGCGAAATGGCCCGCGCCGTGATCCCCGCCGGCAACGCTTTCCTGCCGGCCCTCGCGGAATTCATCGCGCAACACTACGGCGTGCAAGTGCCGTTGACCGAATGGAACGCCACGCTGCTCCCGGCGCATTTGCGGCCTCGGTTTGAAGTCGTGGATGCGGACCGCAAACCCGTCGCCCAAGGGCGCGACCTCGCGGCGTTGCGCCAGCAACTCGAACAGCACGACACCACCACCGAGAGCCGGGCCTGGCAACTGGCCGCCCAACAATGGGAGCGCTACCATCTTACGGATTGGAGCTTTGGCGATCTGCCCGAACAAATCCTCGTGGCCGAAATCGGCGGCTATCCCCTGCACGCCTATCCCGCCTTGCAATGGGAAGATCAGGAAATCAGCCTGCGCCTATTCCGCAAACCCGCCGAAGCCGCCCAGGCCCACGCCGCCGCCGTGCCGCGCCTCCTCGAACGCCTGCTCCAACGCGAACTCGCCTGGCTGCAAAAAGATTTGCGCAGCCTGCACCAATGGCGCGAACTCTACACCCTCCCCGCGCGCGCCCTGCCCCCCGCCGCCAAACCGGGCGAGTGGGGCGCGGCCATCAAAATCCAATTCGCCAAGACGCCCGCCACCCTTGCCACCGCCGCCCCGTCCGGTCTGGGCACCCTTGAGGACCTTGAAGCCTCGGCTCTGGACAACCTCAAGCAACACCTGCTGGGACCGCGCCCCGCCTGGCCCCGTACCGCCGCCGCCTTTGCCGCCTTGCTGGCGGAGAGCCGCGCCGGCATCCCCGGCCTAGCCGTGAAACTCTCCGACCTCACCGGCGAAATCCTGAAACTCCGGCAAACCCTCCTCGCCTGCCGCAAACCGTACCCGCAACTCCTCGCCGACCTGCACCGCCTGCTGCCGCCGCAATTCCTGCGCTACCTCCCCTTTGAGCGCCTGCCGCATCTGCCGCGCTACCTCAAGGCCCTGCTCGTCCGCGCCGAACGCGCCGCCGTCAACACCGCCAAAGACCAGGAAAAACTGCGCCGCCTCCAGCCCTACCTCGACACCCTGGAAAAACTCGGCTGGCGTCCGGCAACCAGAGTATCGGAAAAGCTGGAAGCCTGCCGCTGGCTGCTGGAAGAATACACCGTCTCCCTCTTCGCCCAGGAACTCGGCACCGCCGAACCCGTCTCCCCCAAGAAAATCGAAGCCGCCCTCGAAGCCGCCAAGCTGTAGGCAAGCCTTAACATGCTCGGCCCCCTTGTCTCTTTGCCGCGCCAACCATGGTCTCCGGTGACACAATCCGTTGTGAAATTGCCGTGCTGATCAGGGTTATATCCTGAAAGGATAATGTCACGGGAGGCCCAGGTTGTTTGCGTGGGGGAAAGGGGTACGCAAACTACCTGGGTAACACGCCATCGAAAACCCAACTACCCGGTACGGGTTGCGTCAATTCTTGAATCGGCCCGCCCACCATTCCATTTCTCCCGGCGATAGCTGCGGCAAAATATGCGCCACACGGGATTCAGGGGCGCGGACGCGGATGGAGACGAGTTACTCGTCTGATTTCGAATTCTAATCGTTTTTTTTCATATTCCGAAAGGTATGTTTGTGTCAAGAGTTGCTGCATTGCAGGCAATGCAGTTATGGCATTGGTTCCCATTTCGCCAAGAACCCATACCGCATCCATATATACTAGCCGATCCGGATCAGACAAGGCGCCTATCAATGCAGGTACGATGATTTTCGGTTGGCTTTTTATATGCCAAAGCGCCGCCACTGAAGCCGATCGCACCCTTGCATCTTTATCCTGCAGTAATGAAATCAAGAATGGCATGGCAAAAACGGGTTCTTCCTCATACCTCGCAATTGCACTAGCTGCTCGCTCCCGAATGATGCCGTTTGTGTGGCACAATGCCTGTAACATAATCGGTTTGGATTTAGGCCCTAATCCCGCCAACGCTTCGGCATAGCAGCCGGAGGCATTCGTATCAAACATTAGAGTCGTGAGTTGGGGAATTGCTGGTTCAGCGACTTGCCCCAGTGCTTCAAAGGCAATGCATACGTAGTGACTTCTTTTGGTTGGTTCTAGACCAGGCTTTAATTTAATAAGTTTTTGCGTTCTCTCGAATGCCCATAACCATTTGTGAGCCTTGGTGGGTACTGGATCCATCCATGCGATCAAAAACGGTATGGCATTGGGGCACATCGCCCGCAAGGCATTACCGATCTCATTGGTTGGCGAGCGTAACTTTGGTCTTGGGTCTCCTTCACCGAGAAGTTCAGTCATGTTCACCCACTCACTCAAGCTCTTCCCCTGATAACTGGGCTCGGCGGTCTTGATTCTGTAGCCGATCAACGCCAGGACGAGGGCGAGCAGTGCGCTTGCGCCCAGCCATACTTTCGTCGTGGTTTTCATGCGCGGCATTCTGCCTCGGAATCGCCCCGTTGACCATCAAAAAAGCGCCACCGCAAACGTAGCTGACGAGGTGGGTTCTCATGTCCTGTATGGTGGTGCTGCATTGCTACGGGCTAGCCGTCGGCTACTTTTTCGTTTTTTCTCATTGCACACATCCTCAAATATATTGAGGATACACGCATGCCGTCTATAAACCGCAGTTATGCCGGACTGGTCGAGCTAGCCGAAGCCCAGCAAGGTTTCTTTACGACCCAGCAGGCGATTAAGGCCGGGTATTCCGACAATACCCATCCCTATCACGTTCGCGCCGGCCATTGGCTGCGCCATTGCCGGGGGGTCTACCGCCTGGCCCATTTCCCTTTCCCTGAAGATGGTGAAATGATGGGATGGTATCTCTGGGCTCACAACCGGGTGCAAAAGCCACAGGGCGTTTATTCCCACCAAACCGCCCTCAGCGTTTTTGACCTCTCGGATATCATGCCGGCGAAATTGCACCTCACCGTGACACCCGGCTTCCGCAGGAGCAGCCCCATACCTCCTATGTTGCAGTTGCACCGGGCTAGGCTCGTCGCCCAGGACATCGTCAAACTTCGCGGCTTTGCGGTTACCCGCGCTCTCCGAACCATTCTCGATCTTTCTGCCGCCCAAACTGTCTCCTTCGACATTATTCGTCAGGCCGTCGAAGAGGGTACCCGGCGCGGTCTCATCACCTTGGCGGAACTTGAACGAGCCAGAGATCTTCCCAGCCTACCCCCCGATTTGGCCGACCTGCTGCGCACACCATGAACCCGAAGCAATACGCCACACCCATTGCCTTCCGTCGAGCCCTGGAAGATCGCCTGCTGCAACTGCAACGCAAAGAACGCCAGGATTTGCAGCGCCTGCGACGCCAGGTAGCCTTCGACCGCCTGCTTGCCCGGCTTTTCCACATAGAAAACTCTCCGTGGGTTCTCAAGGGCGGCTACGCCATGGAACTGCGCCTGCCCATGGCCCGCACCACCCGTGACATTGACTTGGGCGTCCGGCCCAATCCTGATGCCAAAACTACTTGGTCCCCTGCGGTCATTCAGCGCCAGCTTCAAACCGCAGCCGAATTGGATTTGCACGACCACTTCACCTACCAAATTGGCGCAGCCACCGCCGACCTTGACGGCCCGCCCTACGGCGGGGCTACTGCAAGGCAACAAGTGAGAGCATGAACAGTGTTCGAAACCCAATTCTATCAATACGAGCTTGCGGAGGGCCAATTGGCGGGGTTTTTGTTATCGCCGTACCACTTTGAGCGAAGCGAGGTCAAACCAAGCTTCGCCGCTTCCAGCGCGCAGTTCGCACCCTAGTTCCACCGTCGCATCGCCATTCGTGACTTCGAATGGTAATTCCAGGGGTGACGCTGGCACATCTCCTTTGAGCGGGTTGGCTGATTTAAGACCCGCCGCGCGCAAGATCACGCCACTGGCCGAGTCGTTGGCCAGTGCCGTCACCCGGGCGGTGCGCACCCGTGCTTGAAACGCATATTGCCCCGGCGGCAGATACACCCGTGCTAACCAGGCGGCGCTACTCCCACCGCCATTGTCGCTGGCGAGATGCAGCGCGGGGCGGCCGTTGTCCTGCACTCGGTCCATCAGCGGCTGGCCGGATTCTTTGCGGCTTTTCCAGAAGGCGGGGCTGGCGGCAGGTGTGCGTGGGTCGGCCAGCAGTTGCTGCGGTTCCTGGGCCAGTTGCTGGCTGAGGTTTCGGCCGCGCTCGAGGATTCGCGCGCGCACATTATTAGCGTAGCCTTGAAATTGGCGAGTCTCCTCCGGTGTTCGGGCATCGGCACGCAGCCGGGCCAAGGCTTCCTGCACGCGGTTGGTGAGCACCTCCACGTTGAAGCTGTTGGAACAAAGTTGCGGCAGACGCTGGCGATAGCGCCAGCGCGCCTCGGGGATTTCTAAAAGCGCCTTGGTCAGAATAGAACTTTGCGGCGGCGTTAGTCCGCCGCCGCCGTTGCCCAAACCGCCATCCAGATCATGCGTAAAAATGCGGAACCAGTCGGTTTCCGGATCGTGGTAAAGAAAGTAGTTGTTCCGGTTCATGACATAGCCATCCCAGTGGGCGGTGATCATTTCCACTCCGGTGAAATTCAGAAAACCCTCGACATCCAGCACCTTGTTTAACCGCTGCCAGCGCAGGGTGAGATCCGGTTCGCGCGCTGCCGCCACCAGTTGCTTGAGATCGGCCCGGCTGGCGTCCTGGCCGCTTTCCAGGGGTAGCGGTTGGTCAATATCCTGCACGTACGGCTTATAAAGGTTGCCGCTGGTATCCTTGAAGTATTGGCGCAGGAACCGCTTGTTGAGCGGTTCCATCAGCACATAAAGTCCCAGGTCACGCTCGTTGAGCTGCACCCGGGCGTGGGTGACTCGCGGCGTCGGCAGTCCGGCGTCCCGGTAGATGCCCCGGCAGATCAGCTCGTTGAAGAATGTCTCGTCCTGTGATGAACTGTTCAGCCACAGCGTGTTAAACCCGCTGTACTCTTGATCAGGCGTGAACTGGTCAAATTTGATGGTGAAACTCGGTTTCTCGTTGAGCGGTTTAAAACTTCCATGCCCCTTCAAGTGGACTCCAACGTCATTAAACACCCGGCCATCAACCGTCACCGTGGCATGGGTGTGCGCGCGGACATCGCGCTTCAATGCTTCCCAGGCAACTCCGGTGATTTCAATCTTAAACTTGCGGACCAAAGGGACGGCAAAGAAGTTGGCGCTAGACGAGTCTTTCCGCGACTTGGCACCCGTGCTGTGCTCGTTGGCCGGCGACGCAACAGCCCAATCCGCCAGGGCGGCGAAAAACACTGGCAGCACAAAAAAGACCGGTTTGCGAAATGAAAACATGACTTGGTTTGACGGATTGGCACCGTCGCACCTTCATCATCGACGCGACCAGTTAACCCTCTATTCAAAAGAACCTGGATCGCGTGCTATGCCAGCTTCCAGGTTCAGAACACCGCATCTGCGCCGAATAATTTGATACCATTGGGGATTGGCGGGTG
>JBAXGN010000151.1 GCA_037139415.1 Verrucomicrobiota bacterium
TTACCTCAAAATCCAAATCGCCGCTTGAACAAAGTTACTCTCCGGTCACACACCCTCCACATCAAACATACGTAATTCTCTCTTTAACAAGTCAAGCCAGCTTGATTAATCCGTACCGGCTCCAATTTCGGGGTCAAGGCATGCATAATGGCCAGGGCCAGCAAATAGGCCACCCCTGCCACCACGAACAACGGCACATAGCTGTGGGTGGTCTCCAAAATAACGCCGGCCGATTGTGAGAAGGCCATCGCCGCCACCGATCCGGCCATGCTGCCCAACCCCACCACCGAGGCCACCGCCCGTTGGGGAAACATATCCGAAGCCAGCGCAAATAAATTGGCCGCCCAGCCTTGGTGGGCTGCCGCCGCCAACCCAATCAGTCCGGTGGCAACCCATACTTGGGAGGCATACGCCGCAAAGGTAACTGGCACCACGCAGCAAGCGCAGACCAGCATCGCCAGTTTGCGGCTATAATTCACCGAACGTCCCCGGCGCAAAAGCGCGGAGGATAGCCAACCGCCGCCAATGCTGCCAAAGCACGTCATGGTGTAAATGACAATCAGCGGTGGTCCCAGCCGGGCGAGTTCCAAGCCGTATTGCTGATTTAAAAATTTTGGCAGCCAATACAGGTAAAACCACCAAATAGGAGAGCTAAAGGCAAAGCCGGTAATCAGCGCCCAGGTTTGCCGGTGGCCCAGCAGGCGGCACCAAGGGATTTGCGCTAGCTTGGGTTCAGGCGGATCGCTGCGAATATGCGCGAACTCAACGGCTGAGACATACGGTGATGCCTGCGGCGTGGCATACAGGGCATACCACGCCACGAGCCAGACCAAACCCAACGCGCCCAGCACGATAAACGCAGCCTGCCAGCCAAATTTATCCGCCAACCATGGGACGGTGGCTGGGGCGAGCACCGCCCCTACATTGGCACCGGAATTGAAAATCCCATTCGCCAGCGCCCGCTCCTTGCGCGGAAACCATTCCGCCACCGCTTTGACGGCCGCCGGGAAATTCCCCGCTTCACCCAGCCCCAGCGCAAACCGCGCCGCGCCAAAACCCATGACGGACCTGGCCAGCGCATGGGCCGCCGCCGCCACGCTCCAGGCGACCAAGGAAATCGCATACCCATGCCGGGTACCCACCCGGTCAATGAGCCGGCCAAAGCACAACAGGCCGATGGCATACGCGGCCTGAAAGGCGGTCACAATGTGGCCGTACTCTATTTCGTTCCAGCCAATCGCTTTTTGTAATTCCGGCGCCAGGATGCCCAGAATCTGGCGATCCATGTAATTGATGGTCGTGGCAAAAAAGAGCAATGCGCAAATCGTCCAGCGAAAATGAGACGTGGTGCGCTTTTTTGATGACTTGCTAATCATGTCGCAAAAGCATGCGAATTTACTGTGCCGGTGTCCACCAGAAAGGCGTCAAGCCGTTGGCTCGCGTGCGAACTGGCGCAAACTCGAACTGGACGATTGCCTTAAAGAACGTTTTAACTGCGGCTACCAACCAACCGCGCCGACGCCAGCACGGGTGTACGCCAACCATTCGGACAGACTTTGAATTTCGATTAAATCTTCGAGTGGCTGCCGTCGCAACAGGCGCCTTTTTGACTGTGCTTGCAACCGCAGAAATATACGGAGCCATCCTTTTCGGCGGTGAACGGCTTGGGAGCAAAACCGCTGCCACGATGTGAGCCATCGCAGAACGGCTGCTGTTTGCTGTTGCCACACGAGCACCAGTAGTAGGTTTTACCAGCCTGAACCGTCACCGGATAGGGTGCCTTCTGAGCAATGTTGGGTGTATTCATAATAATCGGTAACCATTGTTGATCGCGCCAAGGCCGGTTTATCACCAGCCATGCGACCTCAGCACCAGATACTATAGCATGCTTTCCGGGTTATAGCCAAAAGCATTCGTGCTTCCAATGGCTCGCCGACGGCCAGTTAACCTGCCAGTTCCGGCCAGAGTTGCGCGCTCATGGCCATGCCGTTGGCAAAGCAATCGAGGTCGAACTTTTCGTTGGGGGAATGCGGATTGTCATCCGGCAGACCCAACCCGAGCAACAGGGTTTCCGCGCCCAGGATTTTCTTAAAATCATTGACGATCGGGATCGAGCCGCCCTCGCGCATAATCACCGGTTCGCAACCAAAGGCGGACTTGAGGGCGCGCAATGCGGCCTGTGCCATCAGACCGGTGGGCGACACTAGGTACGGCTCGCCGCCGTGCCCTGCGGAAAATTCGAGGCGAACGGTCGGCGGACAAATCTGGCGTAGATATTTTTTGGCCAACTTCAGGATTTTCGCGGGCTGCTGTCCCGGCACGAGACGCATGGTAACTTTGGCGCTGGCCCAGGAAGGAA
Organism: Verrucomicrobiota bacterium; assembly: GCA_037139415.1. Lineage (NCBI taxonomy): Bacteria > Pseudomonadati > Verrucomicrobiota > Verrucomicrobiota bacterium. The sequence continues at coordinate 2,360 of JBAXGN010000151.1, forward strand.
CAATGGTCTTACTCCCCTGCCCTTGATAGCCACTGGTCAGGCCGTTGATTTCAAACGTAGGTCGGGCGTTGCGTTGTTCGTTGGCGGAAAAACCTTTTTCGCCAAACAGCGCGGGCACGCCCAGGAATTTGCGATAGGCGGCCTCGTGGAACGGCAGACGCGCCATTTGCTTGCGCTCATAGGCGGACAGCGGCTGGACGTCATCGTAAAAGCCGGGAATGGTGACACGCCCGTTCTTATCCTGTAATTGCCCCAGCAACTGGCACAAGGCCATGGCGGGATTTTTCAGTGAACCACCGTAAATGCCGGAGTGCAGATCGCGGGACGGACCCAGCAACTTGATTTCAAAGGCGGCAATGCCGCGCAACGCATAGGTCAACGCCGGATGTTTTTTATCCGGCATGCCGGTATCCGAAACCACCACGGCAGCGCAACGGAGTTCCTGTCGGCGTGCCTTCAGGAAAGGCGGCAGGTTGTTACACCCGACTTCCTCCTCGCCCTCGATGAGAAAGGTCAAATCGCACGGCAATTCGGTACCGGTTTTCAGGTAGGCTTCGACGGCATTCAAATGCGCCAGGTGCTGGCCTTTGTTATCGCTGGCACCGCGCGCAAATAAGGACTTACCCTGAATGACCGGCTCGAAGGGCGGGGTTTTCCAAAGTTCCAAAGGATCAGCCGGCTGCACATCGTAGTGGCCATAGACCACAAAGTGAGGTTTGCGCGCACCGCTCCGGCGGGGTGTACGGGCGAGGACGATAGGATTGCCGGGCGTCGTGCAGAGTTCGGTTTCCAGCCCGATTGTCTGAGCGCGATTCACCAGCCATCGGGCGCAGGCTTCGAGATCCTGCCGGTGGTCGGACTGGGCGGAAACGCTGGGGAACCGGACGTACTCGCAGAGTTCGGTGATGAACCGTTGTCGGTTTTCCTTAAGGTAAGTCGCAATGGTTTGCATAAGAGTTATCCAATAATTGTTTTGGCGGCTTTCACCAATGATCTGGCCTCGACTTGGGTGCCAATCGTGATCCGTAAATAATCCCGGACTTCCGGATAATCAAACCAGCGGACCAGCACTTTTTGATCACGCAGGCGGGTCAGCCATTCTTTGGCCGGGAACTTCGGTGGACGGGCCAGGATGAAATTGGTCTGGCTGGGCAGCACTTTGAATCCGTATATGGCCAGCGTCGCCCCCAGCCAATCACGGGTATCCACGATGCGCTGGAAATTGCCGCGATAATACGGTAAATCCTCCAGCGTGGCGACGGCGGCGGCCTGCCCCAGCCCGTTGACGTTGTAGCTGTCGCGCACCTTGTGCAAACCAGCTATAATTTCCGCATGGCCCACAAAATAACCCACGCGCTGGAAGCAGAGCGAATACGCCTTGGAAAAAGTCCGGGACACAATGACATGCGAATACTTCAGGGCAAGCGCCATGGCGTTATCTGGTGCGAAATCCACATAGGCTTCGTCCAGAATGACGATGCCGCGCTGCGCCTGGCATAGCGGCTCAAGCTCAGCCGTAGCGTATCCGCGTCCGCTGGGGGCGTTGGGCGTGGTCACAAACGTCAGCGCCGCGTCGAACTGCCATTGCTTGCCGACGCGCAGTTGTTGAGTGGAAGGCAGGCTGAAATCCGGGTTCAGCGCCACCGGATTTCGATGGGCACCATGAATATCCGCCAAGACCGGATACAACGAGTAACTGGGATTAAAATATTGGACGGTAGCTTTGGGTTCACGAACCGCCTTGCGTGCCGGTTCGACAAACGCGCGCGTAGCCAGCGCCAACAATTCATCCGAGCCGTTGCCTACGATGATCTGATCCGGCGAACAGCCATGCAGCGCCGCGAGTTTCTCCCGCAAGGCCTGGGCGAAGGGGTTAGGATACAACCGTAACCGGTTATCCACCGCCGCCTTCACGGCCTTGAGCACCTTCGGGGAAGGCGGATAGGGATTCTCGTTGGTATTGAGCTTGACGAGTCCCGCGATTTTCGGTTGTTCACCCGGCACATACGCGTGCAGCGTTTGCACCAGGGGACGCAGGAAAGAACTGGTTTTCTTCATGGACATGGTTGCCAGCAATAATTCTGATTTGACGCGACACCGCGCTTATTTCAACCGGACAGCAGCGGAATTGCCGTGCGCATCCAAGCCTTCGAGTTCCGCGAATTTCTTCACCGTCGCCAGTGAACGCTTAAGCGCGGCGCGATCGTATTCCACCACGCTGGTGCGGCGCTGGAACATATCCACGGTTAGCCCGGGGAAAGAACGTCCGGCACCACCCGTGGGGAGGGTGTGACTTGGACCGGCCAGGTAATCACCCAGAACGGTTGGTGACCAACCGCCCAGGAACAATGCACCCGCCGTCAGGATGTTCTCGGAAACCTTGCGTGGATTGCGGGTGTGTACCTCGCAGTGCTCCGGAGCGAGGGCGTTGGCCCACTCGACCCCTTGCGCCAAATCCTTGACCTGAATCAGGAACGTGTGGGTATCCAAAACACGCTGGATGAGGGCGCGACGGGAGAGCTTGGGCAGTTGCCGGGCAACTTCCTTCTCCACCGCCTTGATCACTTTGGCGGAGGGAGTCACCAGCCAGACGCGCTCGTGGCCGGAGCCGTGCTCAGCCTGGGCCAGAAGATCAGCCGCGATGAATGCCGGTTTGGCACTATCATCCGCCAGCACCAGGACTTCACTCGGCCCCGGGAGCAGGTCAATGGCCACATGCCCCACGAGGAGGCGCTTGGCGGCCACCACATAAGCATTACCCGGCCCGTAAATTTTCTGCACAGGGCGAATCGTAGAAGTACCCAGTGCCAAGGCGGCAATCGCCTGCGCGCCGCCCAACCGGTAAATCTCCGTTGCTCCGGCGCTGCACACGGCAAACAGGAGAGCGGGATTAATCTGGCCATCCTTGCCGCACGGGGTGCAGACCACGATTTCCTTGCAGCCGGCGACCTTGGCCAGCGTGATGGTCATCAGCGCCGTGGAGGCCAGCGGGGCGGTCCCGCCGGGAATGTAAATGCCCACGCGCTGGAAAGCATCGAACTTTTCGCCGACGCGTCCGCCCTGGACGTTACGGGTTTCCCAGTTGCGCCGGAGGGATTTGCGGGCAAAGGCGGCGACGTTTTTGCCAGCGATGGCAACCGCCTCGCGCAAGGCATCATCGGCGGCCAGCGAGGCCGCCATGAGTTCGGCGCTACTCACAGCCAATTGTTCGACCGTGAGCTTGGCGCCATCAAAGCGCTCGGTAAATTCCAGTAACGCGGCATCGCCCCGCGCAGCCACCGCGGCGATAATACTCCGCGCGCGCTCTTCGATGCCCGCATCAAAGAGGCTCGAAGCCGCCGTGAGCCCGGCTTTTTGACCGGCAAAATCCGCATCCGTGTATCGAATGATCTTCATGGTGATGACGCTAAGGGAAGTTGATGGGAAAGACAAGGATGGAGAGGGATGAGAAATCCGAAAACGAAAACCGCAGTGGATTCACCTGACTTTTTCCTGCTTCTTGGTAGCACGTTTATGCGCTACCCATTCCTCAACCAACGGGGCTTCACCCGGCTTGCGCTTCAACAAGCCAAAACCGCGTTCAATCACCACTGCTGTGACAGGCTTGAGCAGAATGCCATCCACAGTAGCGATGACGATGGCGCGAGTACCAGCCTCAATTTGATACTGCTTGCGCAGCCACTGCGGAATCACCACTTGGCCGTTGGTGGTGATCCGAAGTTGGAGGGAATGCGCGTCCCCCCTTTACTTGATCAACTTCAATTTGGCGGAGAACACGTAGTACAACACGGGCAGCAGCACGAGCGTCAGCACAGTGGCAAACAGCAGGCCAAAGATATGCACCGCGCACAGGGAATGCCATAGCGCACCACCCGTTAGAAACAGCGGAATCAGCCCGCCCACCGTGGCCAATACCGTCACCAGCACGGCGCGCAAGCGCACCATGCCGGCTTGCATCAAGGCTTGCTTCAGTTCCATCCCCTCCTCGCGCGCCTCCTCGATGAAGTCCGAGAGCACAATGATATGGCTGACAATGACGCCCGCCAGGCTGACGAGGCCGAGCAAGGCCATGAAACCCAATGGCGACCCGGTGATGGTCAGCCCGAAGAACGCGCCAATCAACCCCAGCGGCACCGTCAGCATCACGACGATGGATTTCATCACCGAGTTGAATTGCAGCACCATGGCCAGCGCGATCAGCGCGATGGAAATCGCCATCACCCGTTGCATGTCGCCCTGGCTCTTCTTCAATTCCTTGGCTTCACCCGCCAACTCCAGTTTGTAACCCAGCGGCAGGTCCATACCCTTGATCTCCCCTTGGGCACGCGCCAAGACCACAGACGCCAGTTCACCCACCGGCGCGTATGCCTTCACCGTTACCGTGCGCAACTGGGCGAAGTGCGAAATGGTGGCAAATTCCGGGCGCAACTCCACCTTGGCAAAGCTTTCCAGCGGGATGGATTGGCCGCGCTGATTCATCGGTTCCACGTACAGCGCGCGAATTTTATCCGCCTCGTTGCGCTCTTCCACCCGCAAGCGAATGATGACCGGCACCAAGTGATCCCCTTCGCGCAACTCCGTCACCTTGAGCCCAAAGAAGGCGGTCTGCGCCAGACGGCCAATCTGCTGGTTGCTGATGCCCAGTGTATTGGCGCGCTCCTGGTCAATGTCAATTTCCAGTGTCGGCATGCGGCGGCCCAAATCATCATGCACCCGGTACCCGCCCGCCTTGCGCAGGGTGGCCGCCACCTGGTCCGCCATCGCGCGCAAGGTGTCCAGGTCCGGCCCTTGCAGCCGAATTTGAATGGGCGCATCCACGGGCGGCCCCTGTTCCAGTGGTTTCACCACACAACGCGCACCGGCAATCTCACGGTCCAATTCCCCGCGCAAGCGGGCAATCAGCGCCGGGACCTCGCCAGCCTGCCGCGTATTGACCAACACCTGGGCGAGATATTCCGCCGGTTCTTTGGGGGCAACATTGTAATAGAAGCGCGGGGAAACGCCCCCCATGAAGACGGCGGCGGTTTCAATCTCCGGCTGCTGTTTCAGCAACCGCATGACATCCTGGCAGGTGTCGCGCGTCTGCCGCAGCGACGCCGTCGCGGGCAATTCGATATCCACCAGGAATTGATTACGCTCCGCAGGCGGGAAGAATTGTTGTTTGAGGAACGGCGCCAGCAGCAGGCTGACGGTCAGCAACCCGTACGCAAAGCCAATGGTGCGCCACGGGCGTTCCAATCCCTGTTGCAGAAAGGCGCGGTAACGCGGCATCAGCGCCACGAGGAAGCGGTCCACCGGACGAAATAGAATAAAACTGCGAATCTCGCCGCCCGATTCCAGCCCCTTCTGCCCGCGCAAAAGATGGTACCCGAGGAACGGCACAAACGTCATGGACACCAGGCGGGAGGCCGCCAGCGCCAGCGTCACCACCACCGGCAGCGCCAGGATGAATGCCCCGGTGTCCCCGGGAATCGTAGCCAGCGGCAGGAAGGCCAGAATATTGATGATGGTGCCGAACAGGATGGGCCGCCGCAGCCGGAACGGTCCCAGCCACGCGGCCCGGCTGCGCGGCACCCCCGCGGCCATTTCCCGGTTGATACCGTCGGACGCCACCACGGGATCATCCACCAACATGCCCAGCGCCATGATCAGGGCGGCGATGGAAATCTGGTGGAGCGGCACGCCAAACACCCACATCCCGGCCAGGGTCATCGCCACCGTCAGGGGAATTGCCAGCGCCACCACGAGCGCCGAGCGCCATTCCATGAGGAACAGGGAAACCACAATCACAATCAGCACCGCCTCGAGGAAGCAGCGCATGAATTGATGCACCCGGGCGGACACCGCTTTCGGCTGGTTGGAGATGGTCTGGATTTCCACCCCGTCCGGCAGTTGTTCCTTGAATTGTTGCAGCGCCTGGCTAACCTGTTGGTCAAAGCTCCCAATGATCTGGCCATCCTTCATTTCCACCGCCAGCAGCACCGACCGCTGTTGCGCGATCCCCTGCCCTGCGCGTCCGCGCTTCAATATATCCACGCTATAGCTGATCGGGTTCTCATAGCCGCGCCGCACGTCGAAGATATCGCGCAAATAACTGGCCTGGCCTTCCTGGTTCACGCCCACGATGGTGCCCAGTAGCTCTTTCTCGGTGCGAAATTCCCCGGAGAGCAGCACGGGGAAATTCTGCCCCTCAGTGCGGAAGGTGCCGCTCGGCACAATCGCGTTGCGCGCCCCGATGAAATTCATCACCTGGTCGGAAGTCAACTGGTAGCCACGCACATTCGCGGCGGAGAAATAAAGATAGACCGCCTCCTGCACGGTGCCGATCTTGCGCACCCGCCCCACGCTGCCGATCTGCTTCAGCTCATCCTCCAGCTTTTCCGCCAGAATTTCCAATTGCCGATACCCGTAGCGAAACAACCCGGCAGAACGGATGGCGCCCAAGGGCGGTTCATCGCCGATCAGGATGATGGGCTCACTGACATCGGGATGCTGCTCGAAATCGGTGCCGGCCAACTGGCGCACAAACCGGCTCAGCGTGCGGGCGATTTCCTGTTTGCTGGCGGGCGTGGCAAAATCCACCAGGATATAGGACCAGCCAAGGTCGGTGCGGATATCCGTCCCCACATTTTTGCTGGCCAGGAACTGCGCGAACTTGCGCGCCAGCACCGTGCGATACGTATCCGATACGGCAGGTGGAAAAAACGCCAACACGGCGGCACGATTGGTCGCCGACAACCCTTGCCGCAAGACCGCCAGCCGATCCTGAATCAGATGCGCGCGCGCCAGGCATTCGCCTTCACTGATGCGGGGGCTGGTCAGGGCGTACAGCAACGTCACCGTATTCCCATAATCCGTATCCAACCACGGCTGGTCACACCCCTCGGGCAGGGCCACCTCCTTGAGCTTGGCGCGCAATTTATCCCACTCCTGGGAAATGACCGCTTGCGCGGCAGGCCGCTGCGACACGGTGATCACCGATACCCCCATGCGCGACTGCGACTTGATTTCGTCCACGGATTCCAACTCCGTGACCTTCTGTTCGAGTTTCTTGGTCACCAACTGCTCCACCTTGCTGGCGTTGGCCCCCGGAAACCGCGTCACCAACATCGCCACGCGCTCGGGAATTTTGGGATCCTCCTGCTGCGCCAGATTGCGGAACGACAACCAGCCCCAGATCAGCACCGAAAACAGGCACAACCAGCTCACCTCGCGGTGCTCCACGAAGAACTGGGCCAGGCCGCCCGACTCAATCTGCTGCTTGTGCGATTGCATGGCGGTGGTTTATTTCTGGAACGGATCAGAGAACGGCTTGGCCACCACCTTCGCGCCGGGGTACAGCGTGCTCGCGCCGGTCACCACCACCTGGTCATTCGTGCTCAAGCCACTCGTCACAATGATGGAACTCCCCACCAGATCGCCCGTTTCCACCGGCAATTCCTGCGCCTGCTGATTACGCACCACATAGACCGAGAGCGGCGGTTGGCCCGCCATCTTGCGGGTCGGCGGCACCAGCGCGGAAATCGGCACCAACAACGCATTCTTGGGCACCGCCCGGGATAACCCGATGGGGACCTGCGCCGTCATGCCAGATTTGAGGATGCCCTTGGGATTCTTCACCTTGATGACCACCTTGAACAAACGGGCCTCGCTCTTGGCCGCCACGCCCACTTCCGACACCACACCCTCGAACGGCGGCGAACCTTCCAGGGCCACAATCTTTACCGGCACCCGGTTGCCCGTCTGGAACCGCCCCACCAGCGTATCCGGCACCCCCAACTCCACCGACATCGTCCGCATATCCGCCACCCGCAACACCGGCCGCCCGAAACTGATCGTCTCCCCCAAATTGACATAGCGGGCCAGGATGGTGGCATCGAACGGCGCCACCAGCGTCGAGTTGGTCAACGCCTGCCGCGTTTGTTCCAGCGAGGCATCCGCCGAACGCCGATTGGCCAGCGCGGTATCATACTCCTGCTGCGACACCGCCTTGGTCTCCCACAACTCCTTGGTCCGTAAAAAGGTCGAACTCGCCAGGTCCGTCTTGGCCTGGGAGATTTTCATTTCATTCAAGAAATCCTCCTGCCGCAATTGCGCCAGGACTTCCCCGCTCTTCACCACGTCCCCCTCGCGCCAATCATTCGTGATCCCCTTGCGCCCGATCAACCCCACCATGCCGCCCACCTTGAAACTCAAATCCGTCTCCTGATCCCCATGCACCCCGGCAATATACTCCGGCCCCAACCCGCGCTGATCCGCCTCCAGAACCACCGGTGCGGTGTAGCGCACCACCAACGTCTCGACTTGCGGCACCGCCTCCTTCTGGCAACCGCTGCCCAGCGACAATAATAGAATCAAACCAATCCAGTGGGTCACGCTCCGCGGACAACCGCGGGCTTTGCCGCACCGGCGACGCCGTGCCAGCCAAAGTATCCTTCTCATAAATAGTCCAGGCTGGGACTCCAGCCCTGATGCCGGTATTTACCGTCAAAGGCGCGCGCAAGTAAATCAAATTTGCTTGGATTTGCCCAAACTCCAGTGCGCACCGCCGGGAAAATTCCGCATTCCGCACTCCGCAATCCGAATTTGAGAGTTCCGCAATCCGCAATTATGGGCCGCACGCACTTATAGTTCATCCAAAGTTATTCACCGGCGGCGAGAAAAGCCTCTGCTGGCTCTCTCGCAGCCGCCGGTGAACAACTTTGGCGGCGGTCAAAAAATGTGTTGTGCAAAACCCATCCTTTTGCTCATAAGAAATCATGAGCACGCAGGGTCCGGAAGACGAATTCCGCACTCCAACGTTTCGACGTTTGTTTGGAGATTCTCGCTCTGTGACCCTGCGCCTTGTCGCCAAGGAACCCTCAGAACCTTTCGCCTGTCCGCCTCCACGCGGCAGCGACGAACCTCTATAAGTGCTTCCATCCGGCAGGGACGGCGTGCTCAACCCAACCGCAACCTCAACCGCTAACCTGTATGAACCCGATCGCAACTCATTTCGCCGCAACGATCGGCCTGGATTGGGCTGATCAAAAGCACGACCTGTGGGTCCGTCCGTCCGACGGGTCCAAGGCCGAACACCTCCGCCTAGAACAAACCCCCGAGGCCCTGCACGCGTGGGTGGCCAAACTGCGAAAGCGCTTTGCCAACCAGCCCGTGGCCCTGGGCATCGAAACCTCCCGCGGCCCGGTTCTCTCAGCCCTCCTGGCCTACGATTTCCTGGTCATTTTTCCGGTCAATCCCAAAGCCTTGAAGGACTACCGTGCGGCCTTCGCGGTCAGCGGAGCCAAGGACGACCGCACTGACGCCCAACTGCTGGAGGAATTCATCCGCCTGCATCGCGACAAACTTCAGGCGCTGGAGCCGGATACCGAGTTGACGCGCAAGCTCGCTGGGCTGGTCGAAAACCGCCGCCGTTTGGTGGACGAGCGCACCCGCTTGGTCAACCACTTGCACAGCACCTTGAAAACCTATTACCCACTGGCGGAGACCCTGCTGGGCAGCGCGCTGAACCAACCGCTGGCGGCCGACTTCCTGGGCCGTTGGCCAGACCTGGAAAGTTTGCAGCAGGCGGGCGACAAAGCGCTGCGCGCCTTCTTTTATAAGCATAACAGCCGCAGCCCCAAGAAAATGGAGCAGCGACTGGCCGCCGTGCAAACGGCCAAGGCCTTGACCACGGATAGGGCGCTCATCACGCCGGCCCGGCTGCTGGTGGCTGCCCTGGCCAGCATGCTCAAGCCGCTCCACAAAGCCATCGCGCTCCTGGAGCAGGAAATCACCCACGCGATGGATCAGCATCCCGACGCCGCGATCTTCCGCAGCTTTCCGGGGGCGGGTCCGGCGCTGGCACCCCGGCTGCTGGTCGCCTTTGGCACGAACCGTGACCGCTTCGCCAGCGCCGCCGAGGTAGCACAGTTCTACGGGCTGGCCCCCGTCGTGATCCAGAGTGGCAACACCAAAACGACGCACATGCGCCACCGCTGCCCCAAGTTTGGCCGGCAGTCCTTCCACGAAAACGCTGGCTGCGCCGCCAAGCAGGAGCCGTGGTCCCGGGGGTATTATCAACAGCAACGCGAGCGCCACAAGGACAAGCATCACCAAGCCTGCCGCGCGCTGGCCTACAAACTCATCCGGATCTATTTCGCGTGTTGGAAACATCGCACGCCCTATGACGCCGACCACTACCTTCAGGCCTTGGCGAAACACGGCAGTCCGCTCTACACCAAACTCCAAAACCAAAATCCAACTAAACCCGATGGGGAATAACTTTGAAATTTTATTTGACGGAATAACTCAGAACTCTCCAAAATCGGTGACGGCGCGAATTACAGATTGTGTGTTGTTATGGCCGAACCCCGTTTCCGAGGATTCCGCCCTGAAGTTTCATTACTAAAAATCAGAACCAATCGGCATAAAAAGCTTGGAATAGAGTGATAGATTTGAACTGATGCCTGAAACGAAAATCATCACTTGCGGCAGACGAGCGTTTCCGCTTTCACGGTCTTGTTTGGTGACATCCTTGCGATACCAGGCGGCCTGGTAAAACGGCAGAGCCGAGAAATTCGTCGGATCATGTTTTAGACTGCCACAAGTGACTTGGCTAAATTCGATCGAATGGAAGTTCTTCTCCTGATGTCCTTGAAGGATGAAATAATTCCGGGCCAACGCCAAGGCGGTAGTCTCGTTTAACATATTTGTTCTGGCACTCCATTCCTTCACAACTTCCGGACGATCGAGCCGATTGAGGATGCGGATAACACTTGGATCAAGACATTTATAGCCTCTGATCTCCACGCGATTGGTTTCCATGATGAACTCAAATGCATGTTTTTTTTCCAGCATCATCCTAGCGAAGGCGGCAGGGCGATTTGAAAAGAACTCCACTTCGTGATGATTAATCTTATTGGTGGGGAAATTAGCGTCATAAGGCAACCCATTCCGCTGGATAAAGGCGCGTACTCGTGGAATCATTTCATTGTTGAAAAACAATTCCTCGCGCTCTCCACCGGCGAGAACAATGGCACCAATAAACAACAGCCCGAGAATGACGCTATTAAACTTCATTATTCCCCCCAAGTTAGTAATTGACTCCCGTAAATTGATAGAAAACCTGCACCATGTATACCCGGATACTGGACGTCAGCGATATTGATAGCTTCATTAAGATAAACATCGTAGTCATCGCCGGTGCCGCCTATCCAATAGTCCAAGAACTTGCTTGACCAATGAAGAAAATCGCTGTTGGCGATACTGTTTTGGGTAGTAGTTCCCCACCCCATAAATGCCCGTTTCTTTTTGTGGTATTGTGTATAAACTGATCCTGAACTTTGTCTGGGAATGCCAAAGGCATTCGGGAAATTCCCGGTTCCGCTTAAACAACCATCCAAAAAGACAAAGCGAAACGGTTTACGTAATTCCCATACCACCCGAGGATTCTTTGGATTCCCAAATGGCCGGACAATATTCGTAAGTGCTGCGGCAATTTGGCTGGCTTTTAATCCGGTGGTAGATGTGTACTCCGAAAAACCGATGGCGTTGCCGCTGCTATGGCCATGATGATAAAAATCCCTGACCTCAGGACGGCTTAAATCGTTGAGGAGCACGGGATAATCATTGGTATATTGAAGCAACGTCGTCGAGGAACCATAAACTCCGCGTCCATTATTTCCCAACTCAGCATCAGCGGCGGTCACTTTGGTGGCCATTTGGCTCTCCATCGTGGCCAAAACTGCATTGAAGGTATAGCCAATTAACGTTGACTTGTATCTTTGCCGTGCAATGATTATTTGTCCGCTGGACCAAGCCTGCTCACGCCAAACAACCACAATCGTTACTGGCCCACCACCGCCGCCATTCCCATACTCCGCCGCCACGATTTGAACCGGCGCCATCCATCGTTTTACCGGGGTGGTTTTTTTGGTTATTATTGGTAAGTCCGGAAGCGGCGGCATTAGAATTGAACTTTGCTTGTGGTTTAATTTTCGGGTCGGAAGTGAGATTGGCAAATCTTCGGTTACTTCAACAGGCTCTTGAACCACTTCATACTCCAGCACCCCATAATTATTAACCCTGGATGCCAGAATTTTTGCTGTACTGTGGTTTATCTTCAACACCGTGGTATTTTGCATCGCCATCAGGGTTTCTGTCGTGCCCAAGGACAGCGTAATTTGATAGCCGGCATTTTCCGGGGCCGCCACTGCATTATTGTCGGTTCCATCCCAATTGGTGCTTATGGTGCCATCAATTGTGTAACCCGAAAAAGTTCGGACAACCGTCCCTGATTCATCTTCCACCGATACCGTCCAGTTGGTTGGAAACACGTCTGAATAGGCGTCTATGGGTACATACGTTTCAAAGGACACATCCGGCTCCAGCCAGCGCAGAACATTCTGGAACTCCACCGTAATGGTTTCTGAAAACGCCTCGTTGGCCATGACTCCCGTATCAGGATCACCTCCCAAATATGAAATCCCCGCGTTATCCGCTGCCCGTGCCACCAGCGTATGCAAGCCGTTGGTATAATGCGTGGTGTCCAGAAAGAACCTTGGCATTCCTTCAGTAACAGTCCCTAACAGCCATCCATCCAGATAAAGACTCACCTGGCTCAATCGGCTGTCATCTTGCGCAGCGATATAGACATCCACCTCGCCGCTGAGTACCTGCGAATTGGTCAAGTCGAGAATCCGAACGCTGGGGATGCCGGAGTTTTGAGTCCAGACCTGATGCAGTTTAAAAATGCTAAATGGCGTATTCGTGATCGTTCCCTCCAACAAGGTATTGGTCGAGTCCGCAACAATTTCCGGACTGACCGGCTGCCAAGTTGCGAAAACATCATAATTGGTGGTGCCAAGCACCTGATACGCCGTGTCTGGCTCGCTGTTCCATTCGATTCGCAAAATATTGTTAGTTTGCAAAGAAACGCGCAGTTGGGTGCGATCTTGGGCACACAAGCTAGGCGCCATGATTAATAGCCCTAGCGCAATACCCTTCACTATGCCAGATCGTTTACATGTTGGTTTCATAAGATGGATTATTAGAGATTCCTGCCTGTGTTTTTATATGCCTCGAATTCACGATATTAAATTTTTAGTACTGGCTCATGGAATAGACGGTAACTTACCGTGCTTTGCCGTCAAGCGCCAAATGACTCCAACCCGCCATGATTCGTCAACTGCCACCGTGCGCCAAGTTCATATCGCAATCCACAATCTGCATTCCGCAATTATTGGCCCCGCCTAGCCGCACGTACTCCAAAATCAGTGATGGCGCTAATTACAGACTGTGCGTTGTTATGGTCGAACCCCGTTTCCAAATCAATCATGCGTTGCTTTAATTAATCCACTGTCAATTAGCGGCTTAAGGATATCCACCAAACTTGATACGGGCTTATCAATAATATCCGCAATCTCTAGCAGAGTTCGCGTTCCATCACAGTAGGAGATTAAGTTCATCATCGTCCTAACTTGAGCACCTGACTCCTTTGTGCTTAGAGTCGGGTAAAGCCCCCGTTTCCCAAGTTGCGGTTCACAAAAAACCGTGGTCTTCAAGCGGACGTTATTTTCTACAACAGTGATGGCCTGGCGCAGCGCGTTGAATCCCCCCTCCAGGCCACTAGCGGTAACCAAAAAAAGGTCATCCAGCGAGGTATGATACTCGGGGTATTTCCCGTATGCACTGCGCATTATAGTAGCGATAGGAAGATCAACTCCAGGAGCGCAATACTGTCGCTCATCGCTGCCGCGATCCAACCATGTATAGCGCTTGAATTCCGGAGCAATATGTTTAAGCACGTGGAGTGCTGCCCGATCCGAGAGAGTGTTTCCGGCCCGTGAGGGCAGGTAGGAATAACAACGATCATCACCAACGCAGGTGATATTGAATCCTGCCACAACATGGCGCTTAATTTGATCCATGTTCCGGCTCAGGTACACAATTGAGCCAATGGTTTCAGGGATGAAAACGAGCCGATAGGTGTAATGCCGGTGCTCTATCGATGCCAGCCAACGTGCCAAAGCGACGGTCACAACCGGGCCAGAAAGCTCATTGTTCGCCATTGAGGGATGACAGACGTAAGTCGAGATCAATACCTCCTGCTTGCTTTGTCCCAGCAAGATCAGTTCTGCGTAATTCAACACACCTGGCTTTAGCTCCGAATCAATTACCGCACGGTAAACACCGGGTTTCATGGTTTGGCGCTGTTTGTGAGTCAAACAAAAACCCCAACGCCGAGTGTAGTACGAAGTGATATAGGGTATTGCGTTTGGCTGATCAGGCAGGGAATACATATGCCTATTGAGTTCGTCCAAATCAACCAACTTATCAACCGGCTCGGAGTAACCCACAACGTGTAGGTTGTTGGTTTTGAAATCCACAAGACGATGACCAGCTTCGTCACCAATATACGCATCTCGAATTGTCCACTCATCGGGAACCGTCCAATCAAAGGCCTTGGTACCAGAAGCTACCTCATGCACCTGTAGGTTTGGTAAGTACTTACCGATGCAAGTGAGGGTTTCACGAACACCAGAACCGGTCAGGCTTCGGCAAATCGGAAAAAGAGTCCGTGCTAATTCATGGCAGAACTTTCCGATATTCTCGATGGGAGGAGGTTCTTTAAGAAACACTTTACTGGATTTCATACAACAGACCTTTCGCCGCACCTTGATTTAGCACAGTTGCAACTTCATTGAATATTCTCCCTGCTGAGATTACACGAAAACCACAGCCTTCCTTCGGTCTAAAACCCGTGTAAAGTCCCTTCTGCCAAAGAAGTTCACCCATAGGATCGACATGCGTAAGCACCCCTTTTTCAATATTGCGCACAAATAAGCCAAAGGTTTTTTCCGACATAATTCCATCTTCATCAATATACTGCCCAGTAAAAGTTTTGTGGTAGCGATATGGTGCATTCAAGCTTTCTTCCACGTAGTGGTAGAAGGTCATGCTATTCTGGTCGGGGAGGTCTAACACGCCAATCTTCCCGTTGAGGCGGTGCAGCATACCAAACGGCGAATCATGCCCATAGCCACTGAAATTTTTTAATCCACGAAACATGTCGGCTTGTTTTCCGATAACAGCGAACGAGTAGATTGGGTGTCCAGTTCGAACTACACCCGGCCACAAGCGCCCCGCTTCTGTTAGCGCCCCCATCTCACTTGGTGACTTGTGAATGTCAAATGTGACACCCTTGGTAAAGTCAAAATTGAACAACGGCAGAAGCAGAGTTCCAGACTCCCCAAGCGCTTCAAGAAAACTTGTGATAACCAAGTTTGCGCTAACTTCACCGCCGATCTTGGCAACCCGCCGCAGAGTACGGCTAATGGTACTGTGTACCAATAAGGTATCTCCCTCAGTTACGCCTGCGGTGCGCCAATCGTCTGCTAGTCGCTTTACAGCTTCCTTATTCATGCTTTTTCTCGTTGCGTGGATTGGATAAGTTATCGTGCATCTAATTTACAATCTGGAATTACCTCTTTCACTCTAGCCTCGCATCTAGCAAGTACTTTATCCATGCTTTCCTCAGCTGCACTAAAATGAAAAAGACCCGAATCAATTATCCCAAATAAAAAGCCGACGTAATGGTTCTGCTGGATTTCAATAATGCAGATTTTGCATCGCAACTTTGTGTTTGAGGCCGATTGACCTTCCTTCAATAATACGATTTTGTGTTTATTCATAAAATGTTCCAGGGAAGCACTACGCCTCCTGTCGTGCGACTTGCCGCAATTCATTTCGATATATTACCACACGATTTTAGTGTAGTTCACGTTTCGTCTATCTAACTCCTCCTCAATGGCACAGGCTTGCTCTTGGATGTCGTGAAACACTCGCACACCATACGGCCGGTGTTCAGCGACAGTAATTCCATCATCAACTCTCAGGGCCTCGGCAATGGCGTCATATAGTTTCAGCAACATTGGAGCTGTCATTTTTTCGTATTTCATTTTTTTGTTCAGTTGTTTAGTTTATACTTAAGTAAAAATTGGCTGGTTTACACCCTTCTCATCGCCTGGAGCGTAGCGTTCAAGGTATTGATGACGGTACCGACTTCCCATTGGGACGGGGGATCGCTGGCGGTGATTTCCAGCATCCCCACGCTGTTGGTGCTGGCGCTGCTGTTGTTGAGGACGCCGTTGATGGCGTCACTGAGTTGTTGTTGGGTGACGCAGCCGCTGGCTTCCAACGCGTCCAGCCGCGCGTTCAGGGCCGCCACCATGGCCACCACGGCGTTGAATTGGTCGCGGAGTTCTGCCGCCGAGGCCAGGGATTCGTCGGCGGGCTTGGAAGGATCGAAAGGCATAATAAAAAAGGATTAAGGATTAAGGATTAAGGATAAAAAAGACCAAGTTCTAAATCCTTCATCATACCACTACGGTTTCCTTTTCCTCACTCGGCAGGCTTTCGCCGGTTTCATTGACGGCGGTGACGCGGAGTTTCACGGTCTTGCCGGTGGGCAGGCTGGTGATGCGCACGTCGCTGGTGTCGCGGTTGAGGAGGTGGCGGAATTCGGTATCCACGTCCATGACCTGAATGTAGATGCGGTAGTAGTTGGCGCGGCGGGAGTCGGGCCAATCGGCCAGGAGCACGCCGGGGCCGTCGGTGGTGACGATGAGGTTTTCGGGCACCTCGGGCAGATCGGGCGCACCGGGCTGGTCCAGGCCAAAGGCGTCCCAGCGCGGGTCCAGCGGGTCGAGCAATTGGTTGAGTTCCGAGATCAGGCCGCGCATGCGCACGCGCAGTTTATCCATGGAAGCGTCGCGGGTGGCGCGTTTTTGCCCGGTGGTCATGATGCCCTGGTGCCAGGCGTCGCGGGCGTTGGAGATGGCGGTGAAGAGGGCACCGGCCTTGGCGGCGGTGATTTCCAGCGGGGCGTTTTCGTGCGTGGGGTTGGCGGTGAAGTAGATTTGCAGCGTGGCGCAGAGGCGGGCGCGTTTTTCCTGGTTGCCGGGAACGGCGGTGCAGCTATCGGGCCAGCCGGTGGCCTGCCAGCTTTGCCCCCAGTGTTCGCCAAAACGCTGGGCCAGCACGGCACGGGCGGCCTTGATAAAGGCGCGCGCGTTGGAATCCGCAATGCGGATGTTGGCGCTCAGGGTCTTTTTATTCGTCTTGGCGGCATCATAGATGCCGGAGTCGGTGCTGGCGGTGGCCATGTCCAGGCGCAGCGCGGCTTCGGTGTTTTGTTTGACGCCAATCGCGGTCTCCAGCAAGTGCAGACCGTCGGCCATGTCTTCGGACAGAATGAAGACCTGGCTGTTATTGTTGGGGATGGGGGTGTTTGACATACGTTTAACTTTGGTTTTCAGGATTAGGTTTTCGGGTTCGTCGTAGTGGAATCGGCCCCAGAGGCCGTGACCGTAGCGCATGTGTTTGAGGTGCGGTTGTTGATGGTTGAGGAATTATGGGACAGACGCGGAAAGCGTTCAAAAGGGGGAAATTCCGCCGGGACACGCCAGAAAACCGTTTTTGGGCGGTCCGGCAGGTTTTGGCGCACCAAAAAACGGTTTTTGGGAGGGACAATAGGTTTTGGCGCACCGCGCAAGCGTTTTCCAAGGCTCCAGAATATTCTGGTGGACCAAAAAACGGTTGCGCGGTGGTCCAGAAAGTTTTGGCGGACCAAAAAACGGTTTTCTGATGCTCCGAAAAGTTTTTGCCCACCCAAAAAGGCTTTTGCGGTGCTCCGGAATTTTCCGGCGGTCTGGAAAACGGTTGCGCGGTGGGCCGGAATGTTTTTCCCCGCCCAAAAACGGTTTTTTGGTGCGCCGCGACACGTTTTCGGGTCAAAAAACGGTTTTTTGGTGCGCCAAAAACGGTTGGCGGGTTGGAAAACGGGTTTTGAGTGGCTTGAATTGCAGTTACTTGCGCAAAAATGGCGCGGCGGGAGGGAAAAGGCTGGGGATAGGTTAGAGCCTCATGACTTCGGCTCCTACCGGGGACGGATGGCGCGGTCAGGCGCTCAGTTGGGCGTTGGTTGGCTTGGGCGTTGGTTGGCTTGGGCGTTGGTTGGCTTGGGCGTTGGTTGGCTTGGGC
>JBAXGN010000152.1 GCA_037139415.1 Verrucomicrobiota bacterium
AAATACCTGTTTCTACAGGCGGTTTAATTTTGGGTTACTCTCCGGTCACACACCCCAACCCAAAAGCGGGCATTTCAGACGCTTGACTAAACAGCCAAACCAGACCAAGGTCATTGTTGGCCCGTGTGAAAGGAAACTTAATGAAAAATTTGCCACGGATGTTTTTGGTATTAGCAGTTGGGACGCTGACAGTTGGGTTATTGCCCGGCTGCAAGCCGTCGGCCCATGTGCCGGACCAAACCCTGGTGCTGGCGCCGCCAGCACCACCCGATGATTCGAGGCAGGGGACTAACCTCGCCACTCCCCCCAAGGATGCGATTGTATTTGATCTAAAGTACTTAGTTCAAAGGGGTGGAGCGAATGAAATCTCTTACCATTCCTATTGGGGATTTGGGTCTTCCCAAGAGGAGGCAAACAAGCAGCCGTTCATCCAAGCCGTGCAAAAACGAGTTGGCAAGATCAGCTATGTGAACAATGGTGCGCTCAAAGGCCGCGAATGGTCGGCTCTGGAACTCGATGGCAAAAAGATTTTAGCGCTCTATTTTGATGTGAATGGCGATGGCAAGCTCTCGGATAACGAGCGCCTGCTGCCAAATAAAATTGTGGATGGTGACGGTGCCATGTTTATCACGCCAGATTTCACCACCACCCTGCCGGATGGCAGGCAGGTTCTGTTTCGGGCACTGTTGGAGGCACGGTTCTACTCGGGGAATTCTGAACCCAACTGCATGTGGAGTCCGGCCTGCCTGTTGAGTGGAACGTCCACCATCAATGGCAAACCCGCCCAGTTATTGCTGTTCGCCAACGGCTTCAGTGGGGAGTTTTCCCGCTATGGATCGTGCAGCCACGCCATCCTGCTGGGCGAAAAAGTCTTAAAAACTGAGTACGTGCCACGGGAAACGCTGAGCAGCCTGATTCACTGCGAGGATCAATTCTACCATTTGCAATTCGATGGCCA
Organism: Verrucomicrobiota bacterium; assembly: GCA_037139415.1. Classification (NCBI taxonomy): domain Bacteria; kingdom Pseudomonadati; phylum Verrucomicrobiota; species Verrucomicrobiota bacterium. The sequence goes on from JBAXGN010000152.1 coordinate 959, forward strand.
ACGGGCCAGCGGCCATCCGGCCCGGGCAATTTTGACGCGGGATGCCAATCCTACCGGAAGCCTTGTCCCAAAGCTGTTGACCGCCAAGCCCGTTGAGACCACGTTTAATAATCTGTATATCCAGGGGGCGGAGGACAAGACGATCTATTTTAACCTGCGGAATGCCAAGGAAAAATTACCCAAGGGTGCCTATGTCATCCAACGCGGATACTTCAGTTTTGGCCCTGCGAGCGGGCTGATGTACGAGGCGAATTTTACGCAAGGCCCAAAAGTGAGCGTGGCAGCGGATAAACCGACCGAAGTGGTCCTGGGTGAACCCACTCTGGTAGTCCGGGCGATCAAGGAGAGTGAACGTTATGCTCAAAGTCCAACCAATACCACCGTGTTCAAGAAAGGGACCCGGCTTTATTTCGAACCGCAGATTGTTGGCCGGAACAAGGAACTTTTCAGCGGCTTTAAAAATCGGAAAACGGACAAGGATAACTGGGTAAATACTCCGCCCCAGGTCACCATCACCGGACCGGATGGCAAGGTATTGCTCACGAAAACCATGGAGTATGGCTGAGGTGGCACCTGCGGAGTCTCATGGGGAGACTCAAAAACTTCGGCTGGACAATACACGATCCAGATGACGCAAGAAACCGGTCCCTTTGCCGGCCCAATCTCCGGCAAGCTCACGCTGACCATTCAGTAGCCGTGCCTGTTCTTAATCCTATTACGGAACCACTGGTAATTAATCTGGAAACCGATTCCGATTTTCGGCAGTTCAAGTAGTGTTCTCCATCCGCTTCCTGGCTTCCACGCCGGGAGTGCGATCATGACCGTTGCGGACGGTGTAGCGGATTTTATCGAGATAATCCACCAGCGGCACGGCGTATTTACGGCTGACGGCCAGTTCGTCCCGGAACTGCATGGTGGTAAAGGAGCGCGCCTTGCCAAAGAGGCGCAGTGCCGCTTGTTTGGCGGTTTCAATGGCGTCGCGATGCATGAAAAGGCGATCCTCCAGGCGGATCAACACGCCGCGCTCCACCAGCAATCGGATCATCTTGTCCACCCGCTCGGGAGTATCCTTCAATGCCAGGGCCAGCTCGGCTGGCGCAGGGCTGATCCAGCCTGCCTTTTGGTACGCCGCTGAAATTTGATCGCACAAATGCTGATCGCGGTCGGATAACCGCGCGCTCCAGCCGGCACGGGCGAACACCGTTCCGTTGCGCTCCAATTGTTTTGCCGCCAGCAAGGCGTTCAACGCCAGTTCACACACCTCCGGCTGGCCCGCCGCCTGGGGAAGCAGTTCCTCCCGGCTTACCCCGGCGCGCTGCGGGTTCGCCGCATGAAAGGTCTGGATGGCAGCCAGAATTTTAACCGCCGCTTGCCGCGCCACCTCCCTGTGAACCAGACGTCCGCCGACGGTTCGGAGCAAACGCCCTTCCGCACAGAGGCGCTCCACCAACGGCGTCACCTCCTCCGGGCGCAGAAAACATTGGGCTGGCAATTCTGTGGCGGCCAGCGGCGCTTCGGACTCGCGAACCATCAATTCGCACCAGTGCGCTGGGTTATCCAAAGCATCCCGGCGTGCAGCCAAGGCGTCCAGTGTCCATTGTTTTTTGCGGCGCAGACGAATATTGCTGGTGCCCAGGATGCGCCCGCCACCAATGGTGGTCAGTCCGCTTTGGCCGGGCCCGGTGAGATTCGCACGTATGACGAATCGGTCGCCTGCCGCCAACGGCAGCGGCTCGGCAGTACGCAATTGGACCATCTGCCGCTGGCCGGCCACCATTTCGGTACGCTCCAGCATCGCCACGCGCGCCTGCACCGATGCCGTGCCGACGTGCAAGTGGACTTCCAGATAATCTTCGATCGTGCCGGGAACCGCCTCCAGTATCCGCAGCTCCCCCTCGGCCATGGTGACGGGTGTCACGCGCTCGGCGGCACTCAATACCATGCCGCGCCGGACGGCCAGGTGATCCAGCTCCGGCATATTCAGCGCCACGCATTCCCCGGCGCGCCCCTCGTTGGCTTCCTCCCCGTACACCTGCATCCGCCGCACGTGTCCGGGCAAACCTGCCGGCCACAAGGTGGCCGCATCCCCCGCCCGGACCCGGCCACTGACCGGGATGCCGGTGACTACCGTGCCAGAGCCGCGAATCGTGAATACATCCTCCACCCAAAGGCGAAATATCCCGGCGCTCGACCGATCTTCGCAATGCTGCACCACTTCATTCAGCGTATCGAAAAAAACATCAAATCCTTCCCCCGTGATATTGGAAATGGGGCAGATGGGCGCTTCCGCTAGAAACGTGCCGGTCAGCAACCGGTGCAACTCGCTGATGACAAAACTGCGGCGCGCGGCATCCACCAAGTCCACTTTGGTCAATGCCACCAACCCATGGCGCAACCCCATCAAGGTTAGGATATGCAGATGCTCATGAGTCTGCGGCATAATGCCGTCATCCGCCGCCACCACGAAGATTACGACATCAATCCCGTGCGCCCCCGCCACCATGTTGCGGATAAAATCCACGTGTCCCGGCACATCCACCACACCCACCACCCGATCATCCGCCAGCCGACACGGGGCGAACCCGATATCCATTGTCAACCCACGCTGCTTCTCCTCGGCCAGGGTATCGGTGTCGCACCCGGTCAACAATTTGACCAGTGCCGTTTTGCCGTGGTCCACATGCCCGGCGGTGCCGAGCATGATATTTTTTCTCTGACTACTCATGATTCGTTCCGTCTGTTGATGCTCTGGAAATGGTTACCGTGGCGAACCCAAATCAAACGACCCGGTGATCAGCCTGACCAGGTTGATTTCCGCCGGGCTGAGCCCGGCTTGATCAGGGTTGACTGAAAAAGCACAAAACCATTGGTCTTTGACCGGTTGGTAATGCAATTCATTCATCAAGCGTTGTTCCAGATCATCCATGTGGGCGGCACCATAGAAGATGGCCACGGACTTGGGTGGTGCCCGGCTGGCTAGCGCCCCTTGCAGATCCAGCAGCACCACTTTGTTACGTTCCCGAATCAACGCCCGCATCAGTTGTTGCATACCGGGCGGAAGCCCCTTTGTGTTGGATAAATCCCCTTCCACACTGCCCAGTGTTTCAATCAGGGCCAGACGCATCATGGCGCGCGCATGAGGGTTGCCCCCAATCCAGCGCATTCCCACATTCAGCAGGGCGCTGGTCAGGGTGCCGCCCTGCATCAGGGAAAGGAGATTGTCGAATTCTTGCAGCGCCTCGGCGGAACCAGTCTCCTGGATCACGCGCTGGAGTTGGGGCACCGTAAGGTCGCTGTTTTTGAAATGCGCACGCGCATAATCAATCGCCTCGAGTTGGAAAACGAGGCCCAGGGAATCCGCCATGACCGTTTGCAGCGAATCATCCGTCTCGCGTCCGCCCTCGGATTTGGCGGGGCGTCCACCGATACCTTCAAACAACACAAGCGGTTGTTGGTCCAAAAACTGTTGCAGGGCGGCAAAATAATTAGTGTCACCCACATGTGCCACGCCCACCAGCCAGACGACAGCACCCTGCCTGTGCGGATCGCAAAATTGTCGTGCGACGACCTGCAATGCCACCACGCCATCGTGGGTCCGCTGCACGCGCAAATAGGGGGCCGGTGCGACGATGGGCGAATCGCCGGCAGGCGAGGGCCGGGAGGCGCAGCCAGTGAAGAGCCATGAAATGGCCAGATAGGATAAAAGCCATCTTGTTACCGCTTCCAGAGCTGGAGTGAAAGGAAGCGGAAATGCCGGGCGGGGCGAGAATCGTGAATGATGGGGGAATATTGTAAATTGCAAATTGATAATGGATAATTTAGAATTGGCCTCTCTGTCATGCGGAGTTTGTTCGCGCAGCCGGTCATCGCCCGCCCCGCGAGCGGCATCAGGGGTGGTCGTTCCTTGCATCATTCGTGGGAGGGCGCTTCCAGCAGGCGGGGCTGACGCTGTTGCAACGGCAAAAACACGCGGAACACTGTTCCCTGGCCTACATGGCTCTCCAATTCAATCCGTCCGCCGTGATCCCGCACGATCCGCTGCACAATCATCAACCCCAAGCCGCTCCCTTTTTTCTTGGTGGTGTAGAATGGCTCGAAGATGCGGTTCATTTGATCCTGCGGAATACCGCAACCGGTGTCCGCAACTTCAATCCAGACTGAATCCGACGTTTCCCCGGTGGCCAGAGTTAATACCCCGTCCTTGGTCATGGCGTGCATGGCGTTCTTAATCAGGTTGACCAGCACCTGTTTGATCTGCCCCGCATCCATCGGTGCGGAGGTCTGGCGGCGCGCCAATTGATGTTTCACCACGAGATTGCGGTTATCCAATTCCGGTTGCAGCAAATCCAGCGTGGCTTTGACCACCTCGTTCAACGAGGCCATCTGCATCTGTGGCTGGCTGGGCCGGATGGCCTGGAGAAACTGGGTGATGATGTAATCCAGCCGGGCAATCTCGCCCTTGGAAACATCGAGATACTTGGACAACTTATGAATGGTTTCCCGCTCCGGTTGAGCGGAAAGAGGCGTGCGCGCGCGCCCCCCCGATCGTTTCGGCTCCGCCGTGGGTACGATGAGTTTGCGCAATTCGCGCTCCATCAGTTGCAGGTGAATATGCAGGGCGTTCAGCGGGTTGCCAATCTCATGGGCGACGCTGGCCGCCAGCAGGGTGAGCGCCTGGATGCGCTCGCTCTCAATGGCTTCGTTCGTTTTTTGGCGTGCCTCCGTGGCGTCATGCACGATCAACGCCATTCCAGAACTGCCAATTTCATCCCCATCCAGGGGCGCGGCGTAGAGGCGCAAAAAACGCGACCGGGGATAACTCACTTCAAATTCATGACGCACCACCCGGGTGCCGCCGGCGGCATCCAAGCTGGCCAGCTTGGCCAGATCAATCTCCGGCAGGATGCGCGATAAACTTTCCCCCTCCATGCCGGCTTGCAATCCCAGTAAACGGGTGACCGCCTGGTTGAAATAGATGACCCGCCCCCCCTCGTCCACCACCAGCACCCCATCCTCGATGGTGTTAAACAGGGTCTCCAGGAAGGTGCGTTCGCGCGCCAGCCGTTGGACGACGGTTTGCAGACCTTCCCGGTCCAGCCGCCCGATGCGGCCGAGAACTTTGTCAAGAAAACTGGATTTAGGAGCAGGCACAGGATGATAAATTGCTTTTTCTAGTGGTTGTCAGGATCATTTCTCCCGCGCTAGAGCCATCGTTTCTTTTTGAAATACCAGTAGGTTAGGAATGTGGAAACAGCCATGACACTGGCAGCCATGGGATATCCCCACGACCGCTTCAGTTCAGGCATGCCTTCAAAGTTCATCCCGTACCAAGTGCCCACCATCATCAGCGGAGTGGTAATGACGGTGATCATCGTAAGCAACTTGACCACCTCACTGGTCTGGTTGGCGGATACGCTGAGATGCAACTGCAATATGTTGGTCAAGGTGTCGTCATAGGACTGCGCCATTTCATTGATGCGGAATAGCGCATCATACAAATCCCGGTAATACGGCACCATGCGTGGCCGGATAAGCTGAAAGTCACCATGGGAAAATCGGGCCAGCACCTCGCGTTGCGGGCCAATGATCTGCCGCAGATGCAGGACTTCCTTTTTCAACTGGTTGATCCGGCTTAAAATCCTGGCTTCAGGACGAGCCAACACCTCTTGTTCCGTCTGGGAGATTTCCAGCGACAAGGACTCCAGCGCAGGTTTGTAATTCTCGATCAGTTCATCGAGCAGGGAATGTGCCACCCGGTCGGGTGCCCGGGCGATATGTGCATTACTGCGCACGCACCGCTCCGCGACGGTTTGCACACTGCGCAGTGATGTCTCATGGCAGGTCACCAGGAAGTTCTTCCCGAGGAAGAAATCGAGTTCCTTGGTGGCAAACACTCCATCCTTGCGGCTATAATCCACCGCATGGATCACCATGAACATGTACGGCGTGAATCGGTCGTCCTCCTTGGGAAAATATTCCTCCACCTTTGGGGTCAGACTGGTCGTTACACAATCCTCAATGGACAAAGGATGAAAATGAAACGTATTCTCCAAGGTTAGGGAAACCTCCTCCGGTGTCGCAGCCTCCAAGTCCACCCACAGGAAAAGCGTGGTATCCGCCAGCAACGTCGGCATCAGGAACGGTTCCAAATCCTGACTGTGCAGGCGGCCCTGGGTGGTAAATGCAAAAGACCGAATCATGGCCGATAACTGGATCTACTCTAGGAGCCTGGTGTCATAACGCAAGCTGGAAACCCACTCGCAAGGGACATTTTTCACGATGCTGAATGATCCAGCCGGACCAATCGGCGGCGGCCCACGCTCCGGTTCCGGCTATCCCCCCGCTAAAATAAGCTCAGTTTAATCACACTTTCGCCTTGCTTGTTACCCGGCAACTTGTTATGTGCAACCGAATAATTGAAGCATTGAACGAAATCAATTTGGAATAGTGTATTGCATGAACAAATTCATCCATGTATTTGCGGGCTCTTTGCTATTGTGTGCTGACAGTGCGTTCAGCCAGCCAGCTCCTGTGATTGGCCGTCAACCTCAGAGTTTGACGGCCCCCATCGGGGCCAGTGTGAGCTTTGCCACGGTCACCTCGAAAGGCACGGCGGTGTCCTTCCAGTGGTACGTGCAGGGGGGCAACGCCATTGCCGGGGCCACGAACGCCACACTGGTGTTGCCTGGCGTCCAGCCCACCGACGCCGGGGGCTACTATGTAGTCGCGCAAAATGCCGCCGGAACTGCCACCAGCGCGGTGGCCACGTTGACCATCCCGGCGCGTGAACTGGTTTTCCAGACCAGTGCGGGCGGCAACAATGACATCTGGAAAATGCAAGCAGATGGTTCCGCCCGCCAGCAACTCACCACGAATGCCGCCGACGAACTTAACCCCATGGTCTCGCCTGACGGCCAGTCCATTGCTTATCTGCGGGTGGCAGGCACCAATCGCAATATATATGTGATGAATGCGAACGGCACCGGCAGCCAGTTGGTACGTTCGTTCAGCGACGCCGAGTTTGCCGGTCTGCAAGGGTGGTTGCCAGATGGAAACAGCCTGCTGGTACAGAAACACCCCGCTGGCCAGCCTCTCCCCGGCAGCGTTTATGCCTATAATCTGGGCGGCACCAACGAGACGCTTTTCCTTGATCCTGCCCTGGTTGGCCAAAGCAATGTTCTGGGAATCAGCTTCTCACGGTTGGGTAACAAGCTTGTTTGGATTGCCGAAGATGGCTCGACCAACCACATCGCTAAGCTGTATGCGGCAGATTACAGTGCTGGCAATTTAGTCACCAGTTCTGTAACCCAAATTACCTTTGCCACCAACGTTTACGGCAACGCGTTTTTCTCACCGGATGCGTCCAAAGTTGTGTTCGCGAGTAAAACTCAATCGGGCTCAGGACTTTTGCAGACAGTAGTTGCCGATCTGGCCGGTACCAGCCAGATACTCATCGCCAATCCGGCACAAGCTTTGGTTCCTTCCGCATGGACGCCCGCAGACAAAATCCTCCTGTCTGGCAAATGGGATCTGACCAACGGCAGCAGCCAAATTTGGAGTGTTAATCCCGACGGCACCAGCCTTAACAATCTGTCCAACAATGGCTTCGATGAAGCAAATGCCCAATGGCTGACACCTTGGAGCTTTAATCCGCAAGCCGCGCAAATTACCTCTGGTCCAGCACCACAAACCGCCTATACTGGCAGCAATGCTCAATTTACGGTGTTGGCCACCGGCACCGGTGCATTGAGCTACCAATGGTATTATGCAGGTCTGCCCTTGACGGACGCAACCAACGCCACGCTATCGCTGGTGAACGTGCAGTTTGGGCAAAGCGGAGAATACCTCGTGGTGGTCGCCAATGCGTATGGCGTCGCCGCCAGCCAACCGGTGTTATTGACGGTGCAAGCCCCGCCACAACTCGTTATCGCACCGGCCAGCCAGCTCGCCTATGTTGGCACCAACGCCTCCCTTTCGGCATTGGTCAGCGGTAGTGCCCCGCTAAGCTACCAATGGTGGTTTAATGGAAGCCCGTTGACCGGCGGAACCAATGCGACGTTGTCCCTGAACAATTTGCAGTTGTTGCAGGCAGGCAGTTACCAGGTCATCGTGTCCAATCCCTTTGGTGCAATCACGAGCGCCCCCGTCACCATGACGGTGCGAACCCCGACCCGCATCGTTTTCCAGTCCAACCGTAGCGGTAACTATCACCTCTGGGTAGTCAATGAAGACGGAAGTGGGCTGCAACAATTGACCACGAGTTCGGACAATGAAATCAACCCCTTGGTTTCACCCGACAACCGATTTATCGCCTTCACCCGGATGGTGTCCGGTGGATTTGAAATTCACGTCATCAACGCCGACGGATCGAATGACCGTCTCATCAAATCGGTGACGACTCCGCACGGTGGCGGTGCACAGGCATGGACGACGGATGGCAGTGCATTGATCACCATTTGGAACGATCCGCTCTGCTACATCAAGGCGCATCGCATTGGTTTGGATGGCACGGAGACTGGTATCTGGCTTGACCCGGCGGTCGTTGGTAAAGGCGCCGTTACTTCCCTGGCCATCTCCCCCCGCGGCGACCAAGTCGCCTTTTCCGCACAGGTGGGATGCTGGGCTCCCGACACCGAGCTTTATCTGGGCATGTCTTCCCTTGGTGGGGTGTTGACCAATTCTGTGTCGCAGCTCACCAGCAACGCAATGGTGGACCTGAACCCGGCGTTTTCCTGGGACGGCCAAAATTTGGCTTATGACTCATCCGACACTAATGGAACGCACAGCCTGTATGTCAGGAATCTGATCAACCACACCGTTACCAATCTGGCTGGCCAGCTTTTCTCAGCGGAAACCGCTGCTTGGGTGCCGGATGGCCGCCTGCTATTCGCCGGTCGCGCCAACAACAACGCGGCTCAGAACATCTGGCTCATGCAGGGAGACGGCACTGGAATGATCCAGCTTACCTCTGGTAATTACGACGAAAGCCAGCCTCGTTGGTTGCCAGGTGTTGGCGGTGTCGCGCCCGTGATCATTGGCCAGCCGGCGTTCGGTCAACCGGGCGTGGCGGGCAGCAACGTCACAGTGTCGGTTGAACTCGCCAGTGCCACCAGCCTGCCGGTAATTTATCAATGGTTCCTGAATGGCACGGCGATTGCCGGTGCCACCAACAGCACCCTCATCCTCTCTGCGGTGACCAATACGCAGGCTGGAGTGTATTACGTCGCAGTCACGAACGCGTTTGGCACCGCCACTAGCGCCACCACCACCCTGTCCGTCATTGATCCGCCGGTCATCACCCGGACACCAACGGATCAGACTGTGGGTTTGGGTTCCTCGGTGAGTTTCTTGGTGGCAGTCACCGGAACCGGCCCAATGCACTATCAATGGCTGCAACGTGGAATCGCCATCCCGAATGCCACGAATCCAGTGCTGGCAATCCCCAGTGTGCAGCTCTCAGACATGGGCCCGTACATGGTCGTCATCAGCAACGACTATAGCGCCATCAGTGCATCCGCTCTTCTGACGGTCACCGAGCTTCCCACTATTTCAACGCAGCCTCAAAGTCAGGGAGCAATCCTTGGCGGCAGCGCGACTTTCTCGGTTGAAGCCTTTGGTGCCATTCCGTTGCAGTTCCAATGGCTGTTCAATGGCCTGCCGTTGTTGGGGGAAAACGCCGCCACGCTCATCATGGACAAACTTACCGCCAATAATCTGGGCAGTTATTCGGTAATCGTGGGAAACACCTTCGGCTCCGTGACCAGCTCGGTGGTCATGCTCTCTGCTGTTACGCGCCCCGTGATCACTGCCCCGCCGCAGGCAGTCGTAGTCAATGCTGGAGGCCCCGCCGCCTTCACAGTCATCGCCAACGGTGGGCTGTTGCATTATCAATGGCGCAAAGACGGAACCGATCTTCCCGGTGCCATGGCTGCCACGCTCACCCTGAACAACGTTCAAGCGGTGAACGCAGGCAGCTATGCGGTGGTGGTGAGTAATTCGGCCGGCGTTACCGTCAGCAAACCGGTTGATCTGATGCTCAACGGACCAGTCATTTTCACCTTGCAACCGCGCAGTCAGACCATTGCTTCCCACACCACCCTGACGCTGCCGACCAAGGTCACCGGCACCACGCCCGTAAGTTATCAATGGCTATTCAACGGTGCCAACCTGGCTGGCCAGACCAAGGTCACCTTGAGCATCGCCGGCACTACCACTAACCATTCCGGCCTCTATTCAGTCATCGTCAGCAATATCGTTGGCCCGCGCACCAGCGATCTGGCATCGGTCGTGGTCATGGACCAGCCTGCCATCAAAACCCAGCCCAAATCCATCACGCTCCGCGACGGAGATTCAGGCTTATTAACCGTGGTTGCGAGCGGCTCGCCGACCCTCAGCTACGAATGGCGCAAAAACGATGTTGTCATACCCGGTGCCAACACCGCCACATTGTATCTCGATAATGCCGGTGCCGCCGATGCTGGACGATATACTGTGCGAGTGAGCAATTATGTTGGCTCGATGGTCAGTCTGCCGGCGATCGTTACCGTCAAAGCCGCGCCTGTGATCGTGAAGCAGCCGGAAAATCAGGCAAACGTCCTGAAAAATAAAGCCAGTTTCTCGGTTTCCGCTGTCGGCTCCGGCGTCCTCACCTACCAATGGTTCAAAAATGGTGTAAAGCTTGTGAATACCCGCTGGATCACCGGCGTGAATACACCGGTTTTGTCCATCGCCAACCTGCAAGATACTAACGTGGGAAATTATTCCGTAGTTGTCTCCAGCATTTACGGCAAAACCTCCAGTTCGCAAGCGTCGTTGAGCCTACAGGCACTGCTAACCAATCCATTTACGGCGGCCAGTACCACCAAAATTGACCAGGCCGGTGAGATTGCCTTTGACGGCAACAACTTCCTGTTGACCTACCAAAGCGGACCTTCAACCATTGGCGCACAGTTGGTCGCCCAATCCGGCTCTTTACTCGGTAATCCGCTACTGATTAACGTGGGCAAATTGACTGATTATTCCGGACCTTACGTGCAGTATGGCAATGGACAATATTTGTTGGTTTGGTCTGACCTTTCGGCCAACAGCATTTACGGCCAGCGGGTGAACACCAACGGGACGTTACTGGGTGCCCGGTTGACAATTGCCAACGCAAAAGGACACCGGTCGGCGCGCGGTGTTGCCTTTGACGGCGATAATTTTCTGGTGATCTGGGCGGATGCGCGCGCAGGCGCAAACCAATCCACCGTGTATGGACGCTTTGTGACGCAGGATGGCAAGCTTACCGGCTCCGAGCTGCGCCTTGGGGAAGACACTCATTATCAGGAGTTCCCGGCAGTGGCCTTTGGTGGCAGCCATTACTATGTCACTTGGCAAAGTCAGGTTGGCGATCAATTCAATGTATATGGGCGTTTGGTTGAAAAGAATGGGAGTATGGCGCAACCGTTCCAACTAAACCAGTCTGGCTCCGCGAAAGCGAACCCGATGACGCTGGCCTCCGATGGCAACCGATTTTTTGCCTTGTGGAATATCTGGCGTTCAGATCAATCAGCGTGGCTGCTTTACAGTGTCGCCATTTCCCAAGACGGCGCGCCGCTCAGCAGCGAGACTCCCACCGCGACGGATGCCGGCTCCCAAATTCACCCTTTCCTCGCCTCCGACGGCAATAATTATCTGGCCGGGTGGACGCTAATTGATACAACTACCAACCAAAGTCCCAACGCTGCTGCACAGACCTACTGCCAGTATTTCGACCATTCCGGCCTGCCGATCGGCCTTAAATTCCCCGTCTTTGCTCCGCTTGGCACCAACCAGCCATGGAGTGGCAAGGCAAGCTATGGCGTTCAAGATTATCTCGTCAACGCCACCTTGGGATACAGGACGCCCTCCAATTCGCTCCTCAATGGCGATGTGTATGCGCTCTTGGTGCCCAGAATTGGTGCCACCGAAGTCGCACCCGTCATTACCAGTCAACCGCAAAACCTCGATGCCAGCATTAGTGCGGGTGGCAATTTCTGCGTGAATGCCAGCGGTAGCGGATTGCTCGCCTACCAATGGTATAAGGACGGTGTGGCCTTGACGAATAATCTGCGCATTGCGGGGGTGACGGGCTCCTGCCTGACCATCAGCCGCCTGCAAATCACCGATTCCAGCACCAATTACTACGTCGTCATCACCAATCGCGGTGGGTCAGTCACCAGTTACCCGGTCGCCCTGACAGTGCAAGCTGTGGTCACCACCATCGCCGCTCCCAATGCTGTGGAACGGGCCACCGGCTTGGCTTATGACGGACTCAATTACCTCGTGGCTTTCCAGACCAGTCCGTCCGCCTTTGGTCTCCAACTCATGTCGCGCTCGGGCAGTTTAATCAGCAGCGTTATTCCCATGGATCAAGTCACCGGGACCATGGACGGTGATTCCGGTCCGCGCGCGTGCTTCGGCGCTGGACGTTATTTGATCGTCTGGTCCGATGCTCCGACCAACAACCTGTACGGTCAATTCGTCGAACGCAATGGCACGGCCTCGGGACCACAATTTGAAATTGCAACCAACACCGGGAGGCAATTCGCTTCTGGAATCGCCTTTGATGGTGCGAATTTCCTCGTGGTCTGGGCGGACGAACGGAATGGGGCCAATCTGCCAACCGTATTCGGACGCCTCATCAGCGCCAACGGCATCATGCAACCGGAAATGCAACTCGGTGCCAATGGCGTTTACCAGACCTACCCTGCTGTCACGTATGGCAACGGTTGTTTCTTGGTAACCTGGCAGAGCGGCTACACCAATCTGACCATGGATGCGCCCGTGAATGTCATCGGCAGGTTCGTAACCAGCAATCGCATTTCCACCCCGTTCCAAATTAACGAAACCACTTCGCTGCGTTTCAATCCGATGGCCTTGTCCTTTGACGGAAGTAAATTCCTCGCCCTCTGGAACACATGGCAAACGAACACCGCCTGGCAGGTAAATGGCCGGTTTGTCACAACCAACGGCATTGCGATCGGCAACCAGTTTCCCGTCGCCACGGGCACCGGATCGCAAATCCTTCCAGCCGTCGCCTTCGATGGGGTTGATTATCTGATTGCCTGGACGTTGACGTCCCCGGACTTTTCCACCGCGCAAACCTACTTCCAACGTTACAACATCTCCGGCAGTCCGGTTGACGACAAGTTCCAGGTGTTTACGGCACAATCCAACAGCATGCCTTGGGCGGTGAACATGCTATATGACGGGCAGCGTTATCTGGCCACCGTCACTTTGGGGCAATTCGCGACAAATCAAGCCCTGATTAGCGGTGATGTGTATGTCGCATTCATTGATCCTGCCGGCGTGGTTGCGACCCGTCCGGTGATCACCAGTCAGCCTCAATCCCAAACCTTGCGGATCAACACCAACGCCGCTTTCTGCGTTTCTGCGGTGGGAACCGCCCCGATGAGCTATCAATGGTTCAAGGATGGCCTGCGTATTTACGGTGCCACCAATCAATGTATGGTGATTCCCGCTGCAAACACCAACGATCAGGGCAACTACTGGGTTCGGGTGGCCAATGAAGGCGGTTCCGTCACCAGTTCCATCGCCTTTCTGACCATCGAAACACATGCCAGCTTGGTGGTCCAGACCTCCGGCAACGGCTCGGTGTTGCCGCAATCCACCAACACCTTGCTCGACCTGAGTAAGACCTACTCCTTCACTGCCAAACCAGCCCCCGGGTATCTGTTGACCTACTGGACCTTGAACGGTGCCGTGGTGAGTACCAACCAGACCTATACCTTCACCCTCGTTAGCAATTCCAGTTTGACGGCGTATTTCGCCATCAACCCGCAATATGTGGCCAAGGGTGACTATCTGGGTCTCTTCATGCCCGAGCCGACCAATGCCGCCGCCCCTGGCGCCTCGGTCGTACAATTCACCAACTCCGGCCTGTTGAAGCTCACCCTGACGGAGAAAGGCACATTCACGGGCAAGCTGTTGGTTGAAGGAGCCACGTTAAACTTCACGGGTAACTTTGCGCAAAACGGTTGGGCGCAAGTCAATGTGCCGCGCACCGGCAAGTCACCCCTGCAAATGGCCTTGAACCTGTTGCGCTATGATTCGGGAGTGACCGGCACGGTCAGTGACGGCGTGTGGAATTCACGTGCCGAGGCATACCTCAAGGACACGAGCACCAGTAACCAGCTCGCGGGTGCCTATACGCTCGGCCTCAGCCCAAGCGTAAACATCGCAGGCGGAGGCGAAGCCGCCATTACGGTAAGCCGCGCTGGAATCGCGCTGGTGACCGGCACCCTCCCGGAAAGCACCGTGCTCACGTACAGTGCCCCGCTGTCTGTCCAAGGGCTCCTGCCGGTGTATATACCGCTGTATGGTGGCAAAGGCATGTTGATGGGGTGGTTGAACCTTCAGAACCCTCATCCGTTCTTCATGAGTGAGCTTAATTGGCAAAAACCGGTCGCCCCAACCGACAGCTATTACACGAATGGCATTGTGGATGCGCCCTTGGCACAAGTATCGCGTTACGTTACTCCGACCAACGGCAATGTGACCGGCTGGACTTATGGTCAAATATCCTTCCATGGCGGAAATCTGCCGCCAACGAATGCGCTAGGCCAATCTTGGACCGCCTACTTCGTCGTCAGCAATGCTCAAGTCCGAGTCTGGAGTGGCAATCTGAGCAATCTGACTTTGAGCATCAATGCCGCGAGCGGCCAAATCACTGGCTCCTTTACGCATCCTGTCACCCAAAAAACCACCGCCATCAAAGGCATCCTGCACCAGCAAATTTCGTGGTTTGGCATGATGTCCTCCTCGACGTTCGGCGATGGCTGGTTCTTGGGTGCCAACGAAAGTGGCGGGTTCAGCTTATTCAGCTCGGCGGTGGAAGCTCCGCATGACCGTACCCCGAACACCCTCGCCGGGTATTACCTGCAGGTTAACCAACTCGGCGGCACCGGCCAAACCTTGGTGGTCTTTAGCTCGACCAACCGAGGCGCGTTTTCCAGCTCATGGGCTTGGGATACCAATGCCACGCCGTTCTTTTACACGTACCAGAAAACCGGCAGCAATTTGGCCGCCTTGCAAATTACGGCGCCGCATTACAGCAGTTCTTTGGCGCTCGCCTTTGCTGCGACCAATGCCACGGATATCCTGGCTACCGGAGTCGAAATCACCACCCTCCCGTCTGGACAGGTGGTGACCACTACCATCACCAACCAAATATATGTGCTCAGCACGTATGAGACGAACGCGCCAGTTTCTCTGGTATCAACCCAAGGTGGTTGGGGCGTTTACGACCTGCTAACCGGCGGCATTGAAACCCTGAGTTTCTCGTCCGATACGCGCATGGAAATCACTCTGCCCCAGACCCTGAACTCCACCGAAGCCGCCTATTCCTTCGTTCGCACCAGCCCTAATACCGGCATCCTGACCATCAAGAGTTACACCACCCTCCAACTGGATATGATCTTTACGTCCAATTACGATGCGTACGCGACCGGCACCGATTCCGACGGCAACCCTGTGCAATGGCTCATACAATGGAACGGCCCCAGAATACCGCCGATCGTTTATTTGAAGTAATTTTGGTTTCAAGAACCGATGCGGTGCAGCAAAATGGGCTAAAGATATTTAGTTTGCTATAGTATCGCTAAATTTCAAGTAGATTAGCCATCCAAAGGTGGCGTCGTCGTCTTGATATTTTCCGCTGCAGTGAGGGACATGTTTTACCGGCGGTGTTAGCCGAAGACTCATTCTTCTCCATAGCCCCGGAAGAGGCAGCCGGTTTTGCTTCTGCTGAGGGGTGGATGTCGAAATTCCTCCAGCGACTTGGCATGATGCTGCCGCAAGTCTTAAAATAGTTGTGCGATTAATTTCCCAATTGTCCAGCGCCTCTCCCGCCACCGCTGATTTAAAAAGAATTGAACAAATGTTAATTGTCGCAGAAAAAGCTCAGGTGCGCTTCCACATCACCTGCGACATGCGTTAATTACCCTCGCGTTCAATCCGGTCGAGCCGCATTTTTGTAACAGCGGTCCCAACGGGAGCAGACGGGCGGCACGGATTTGTACGCGAGTCCATCGGGGCTGGCTGGTGGAATCAGGTAATGGGGTTGTCACAGTCTTTCCACCAGTGAGGTTGAATGTGAACCCGTTTCAAGGGCACATTTAACCGGTCAAACATGTGTGGTCATAAGTCCGGTTCCAAGGGCGGGCGGATTTTATATTTTTTCGCGAGTGCCAGGCAGGCGGCCAGAGGTTTCATACCTGCCGTGCAGGTGGGATTGGAGAGCGACATGGCGGCGGCGCATACGCCGGTTAACAGGCAACGTTGTAATTCCCAACCTTCATGCAAACCGAATAATACTCCCGCGCAAAAAGCGTCTCCTGCCCCCGCCGTACCGGCGATGTATTTTCCTGGCAGGTTCAGCGAGGATTGCCAGATATCCTCCCCCTTGCGCGTCCGGGCAAAGGCGCCTTCGGGGAAATGGATGATAATGAGTTCGCGCACCCCGTGTTGAAGCAGTGCCCCGGCGGCGTGCCGAAGCGATACCGTATCAATCTTGCCATCCGCCGAGCGGGTCTTGAAGCCCGTCGTCCGGCCCGCTTCGATTTCGTTGAGGATGCAATAGTCGGTGAATTTTAGCGCAGGGGCGACAATGGTTTTAAAGCGGTCACTGTT
Source organism: Verrucomicrobiota bacterium (assembly GCA_037139415.1). Taxonomy (NCBI): domain Bacteria; kingdom Pseudomonadati; phylum Verrucomicrobiota; species Verrucomicrobiota bacterium. The sequence goes on from JBAXGN010000152.1 coordinate 17,630, forward strand.
TTCGCTGACAACATCCACGCTGGTTTTGACGTCGGCCGCTTGGGCGGCGGCGAGGATCCGGGCGGCTTTGGTGCCAAATTTAGCGTCGGGTTCGTCCAGTTTATCCAGCAGCAAGAGATAGCCGAGATGAAAAATCCGGGCCTTGCACCGGGTAAAGTCCATGTCCTTGCCATCCCACAGCGCATTCGCTCCGCGTTGGTGGAAAAAGGTGCGGCGTCCCCCCGTCTTTTCGGTCATGACGTCGGTATAGGAGGTGGGGGCCGCGTCGGTGGTCTTGAGATATTTGGTATCCACCTGGTGTTGCTGGCAATCGGCCAGGATTTTCTCGCCCAGTTTGTCCTGGCCGACCAGACCGGCGGCGGTCAGCGGGAAGGTGGCACCGAGTTTGGCCAGATCGAGCAGCACATTATAGGGCGCTCCTCCAGTGCCCTCGAACTGGCTGCCAATGTTGGCCAGATTCTCCGGCTGCGGGTACGCGTCAATCAGTTTGACCTGGTCAATAATCCAATTCCCACCGGCCAGGAGACCGTTGCGGGCGGATGTTCTTGTTGGTTTCATGAAATATTTTTCCATGATCTTCATCATGGGTCGTTTGATACACGGCCATCCTGGATGCCAGCCTGGTCAATCCAGCGTTAGCCTATGCTTATTGAATAAGTTATACGCTTGAAAAGCAAGCTGAATTTTTACCGTTTTTAAGCCCCGAAAACCAACTATCCCGCACTTTTCACCACCTGCTTGAACCGCTTTCGCTGCGGCAGGCTGAGGATGGGAAGCGTATCAGGTGATGGGGTGTGCTGGAGGTTCAGGAATAAACGGCACGAACACTATCTCGTCCTTGCCCCTGCGGATGTCCTGACAAGCGCAAACCCGGCCAGGGTAGCCGGGTTTGCGCTGAATAATGGGGTTATTGCTCAGGTGGGGATTTCCCAACCTTTGCGGCATGCTCGCCGGACCAAGTGGGAGACGTCCGCGTTTCTCGCTTTGGCAGCCGGGCCGTCCCATTCGATGGGCTTTTTCACTCCGTGCCGCAAGGCGATGCAACCGAGCAGAATGGTTTCCGTGAGGTAAGCAGCCACTTTGAATTTGGAGTACGGCATTTCCGGGTCGTTGCTGCGGATGGCGTCGAGCCATTCTTTGTAGTGGGCCTTGTGGATGCGGGGCAGGCGTTCCGGGATGTTTTTGCCAGCCTCGTGTTTATCGCCCGAGAGGAATTCCTTTTCGTCGTTCATCTTCAGGTAGAACTTGGTGCCGTAATCGTCGGGGGAGAACAGCTTGCCTTTCTCGCCCACCAGCAGACAGCCGCTGCCGGGCAGCCGACCGTCATTCATGTCCAGTACTTCTTTGGTGATGTCCGGGTGCGGGCGGAACGGTTCGACGTCTTTGTAAGCGGGATTGCCGTCATACCAGTAGAACTTGAGCGGCACCATGTCCTCGCGCTGCGGGAACTCGAACCGGATGCGGGCGGAGCGTGGATAGGTTTCCGCTTTCAGCACTTTCACCTCTTCGCACTCGATGATGCTCGGGTAACCCAGCTTCAAGGCGCGGAACGGCATGTTGACGGTGTGGCAGGCCATGTCGCCCAGCGCCCCGGTGCCGAAGTCGGTCCAGCCGCGCCAGGAGAACGGCGCGTAGTAGAAGTTGCGCTTGTTGGGTTTGCCCTTTTTATCGGTTTTACCTGCGTCGGCTTCGGGAATGCTGCCTTTGTATGGGCGGCTCTGGGCCGGGCCCAGCCATAGGTCCCAATCCAAGCCTTCCGGGATGGGATCCGCACCGGCGGGGCGTTCGATGCCTTGGGTTGGCCAGACGGGGCGGTTGGACCACACATGCAGTTCGTGCACTTTGCCGATTACCCCGCCCTGGATGACTTCCACTGCACGGCGCAGTCCGTCTTCCGAACTGCCCTGGTTGCCCATTTGGGTGACCACTTTGGTTTCTGCGGCGATTTTTCCCAGCACCCGCGCTTCATAGACGGTTTGGGTCAGCGGTTTCTGGGTATAAACATGTTTCTTCATCTTCATCGCCATGGCGGTGGCGATGCCGTGATGATGATCGGGCGTGGAAATGGTCACGGCGTCAATGCTCGCCCCCATTTCTTCGAGCATCTTGCGATAATCTTTGAAGCCTTTGGCGTTGGGATACTTCTTCAGGCGCTCATTTAGCCGCATCCCATCCACGTCGCACAAGGCCACGATGTTCTCGGAGGCCACGCCGTCCGTATCGCTGGCACCCTTGCCGCCCGCGCCGATGACGGCGATGTTGATTTTCTTCGCGGCATCTTGCGAGCGCATGAGATACGGCATGGCCAGCAGGGAAGCGCTCGCCAGGGAAGTGGATTTCAGAAACTGACGGCGCGAAGGTTGTGCCGTCCCATAGACTTTAAAGAATTTTTGCATCGTGTTTTATTAGGTCGCTTTGCCGTCATCAACCAGCGAATAGTGCTGGCGCTGACCACAACTTAGGGTTGGACGACAGTGAAGAGGATAAATTCATGGCGACCAGTCAAACATGGCGACCAGTCAAACATGGCGACCAGTCAAACATGGCGACCAGTCAAACATG
>JBAXGN010000153.1 GCA_037139415.1 Verrucomicrobiota bacterium
AGACCGATTCTACCCGTTGGAAATGCGCGCTTGACCGGTATCAACATTGGCGTAGATTCCCGTCCATGAGCACAAACTGGGTGAAAATATGATGGCGAGCCAAAAGTAATGCTTCCTTACCGGAACGCAACCAGTGAAAGCATCAAATGTGCCGAAAAGCAAATTCCTATCAGTTATCAGTATCAGTCAAAACAAAATGTCCCCAAAACCATCCTTCCGATTGCGCTTGCTAGCCATCTGCCTTATCCAAGTGTTTATCATCTCATGGACGCTCACCTCCGCCGAAGTTCATGTTGCCACCCACGGCTCCGATACAGCGGCGGGCACACTTGCCTCGCCGTTCCGTTCGATCCAACGGGCGGCGGACGCGTTGCAGCCTGGCGATGAGTGCATCATCCACGCCGGGACGTATCGCGAGTGGATCAAGCCGCCGCGCGGCGGGACATCGGAAACGCAACGCATCACGTATCGCGCCGCGCCGGGTGAAAAGGTTGTCATCAAAGGGACGGAACGCGTGAACACCTGGACGAAGCAGGCCGGCGGCGGCTGGCGCGTGGAGCTGCCGGACGCATTTTTTTTGGGAAGCAATCCTTTCAAGCGAAATCTCGCGGGCAAGTTTTTATTCTACGGCACAGAGTATCATCTCGGCGACATTTACTTGGACGGCGTCTCGTTGAAGGAGCGGTTGGTTCGGGAAGAAGTGTCCAGCTTGCCGATGAGTTGGTGGCTCGAACCAGCGGAGGGCCGGACGATTTTACACGCGAATTTCGGCGAGACCGATCCCAACGCGAGCTTGACCGAGATTGCCGTGCGGGAGTGCCTCTTCTTCCCCACTGTGACAGGACTCGCCTATATCACACTCGACGGGTTGGTCTTCACCCAAGCTGCGCCACAGTGGGCATATTGGGACGTGCCGCAGGAGGCAGCCGTCGGCACAGGCTACGGACGAAAGTGGATCATTCAGAACTGCCATTTCACCGACGTGCATTGCACGGCATTAGTCTGCGGCAACGGCCGGACGAAGATGAACGAAGGCTTCGATGCCAGTGCGGTTGGAAGACACATCGTGCGGCACAATACGTTCACCCGCTGCGGCGAGGCGGCTCTTCACGGCAACCGCGGCTGGGTCGGTAGTCTCATCGAGGGCAATCTAATCGAGGACATCAACGTGAAGAACGAATTCGGTGGCATGGAAACCGGCGGCATTAAGATTCACTACGCGGTGGACGTGACCATCAAGGGGAATATCGTGCGGCGCGTTTACGGCCACAAGCCGGCCAACCTTGCGAAGTCGCAATCGGTTGAATTCACGGGCATTTGGGTGGACTGGGCGGCGCAGGGCACGCGCGTTTCCGGGAATGTCGTTTACAATACCGAAGCATGGTCGCTTTTCCTCCAAAACGCTCATGGCAGCCCGCTGCTCGTGGATAACAACATCTTTTCCGGACGGCAGATCCGGGTCACCTCTGAAGGCGTCATCTTTGCGCACAATCTCTTTGTCAATTGCCCTTTGTTCGTTCGCAGTGGCAATAAGGCGGTGGCCATTTGGGAGCCGCACACGGGCAAGCGTCTCGGCACGCCGCCGGTGCTGCAGGCGCGCGTGAAATGGTGGAGCAACATTTTTTCCACTCAGGGATTGGAAAGCTTCCAGCGGGGAGAGGCGGGCAACGCCAGCGATTGGAATGTCTTCTTGGGCGGCGCGAAGCCAACCACCTGGGACGACGCTCACAGCCAGGTGGAACCACTCGATCCGACCGTTAGCTTCAAAGACCTGCCCAACGGCGTGGAAATCTCCTTCCGCGCTGACACCGCCCAGAAGGCCGTCGGCGGCCCGCTCATCACCTCGGAGTTTGTCGGCGAGTTTGCCCTCACCAAGCAGCGCCTCGTGGATGCCGATGGTATTCCCATCGCCGTCGCTCACGATCTCGTCGGCTCGCCCCGCGCCAAGATTCACCCGATGGCGGGCCCGCTCGAAGGACTGCACGACGGCATGAACAGGATTATTCTACGAGCTGGCGCTTCGCTGTTGACCGCACAAGCCGATACGAATCTGCCTGATAAGTGAGTTGTATAAGTTGATGTTAAGTTAATCATTATTTTCAGGTTCAAACCATAACATCGTCCGCCAGCTCGGCCTGGAGTGTCGGGCTATCTAAATCTGCTGGCCGCAATTACTTGGAGTGGGCAAATCACCGCCGCTGTTCATCTTCAGTATTCCGGTGGTTTATCCTGGGACAGAATACCGGCGGTCCTTGCAGTGCAGACTCGCTAAGAGGGAGAAGTCGTGGTCCCGTCGGCAACCACAGTAATATAACATCGGCGGCCAAATGGGTCGAGCCAAGGGGCCACCAAACCAAGGACCAAGACATTGCTTTGAGTGGTTGTGTGGTCACTGGTCACTGATCACTTGTCCCTACCGTCTTCCGTCACTCAACGTTCAACCATCACCCATCAGCTCTCAACGATTTACCGCAACGCGACAAGTGAAAGCATCAAATGTGCCGAAAAGCAAATTCCTATCAGTTTACTGGGCGGTGAGCGTTTCGATGCGAAAGAACTTCTTGATGGCATTCGCCGGCAGAATGATGGCGGTCGTTCCGTTTCCAGTAGAGGGCATGGGACTACCGTAACGTAGAAAGGGTTGGTCCAGGCTGTCGGCGACCCAGACCTGATAACTCGTGCCCACACTGCTGGCCCACTTCAAGCTGACCGTGCGAGACCCATTGGTGTAGGTGAGAGTAGAGGACAGCCCGGCGGCTGGATTGGGAGTGGGCAGGCCCGTAATACCACTAACCCCGCTGTTAGCCGGCACACTCCATGAAAAGGTGTAGCCAGTTCTCGGCAGGGCGTTGATAACAGGCGTGTAGATCAGGCTCATACTAGCAAAGTTGAGCGTGACGCTTTCGATAAGACGGTCCTCTCCACTAGAGCCGCCAGTGGACACAGCCGCAACAATGACATCCGTCAGGGTGATGCAATAAAACCCAACAGGATGGTCGCCGGTGGATCGCACGGTGAGCGTGGCAGTCGAAAGGCGCTTCCCAGTCGCGCACATACTCATCAAGACCGGACTCGAGGCATCCACGTACTTGGTCAACGAAAGATCGGCCACGGAAACATTGGTGCGGGCGACCTTGGACATCCCCCAAGTCCAAGCCAGCACGTCAATTTCCGCAGGATGAGCGTAGTCTCGCGACTCGCCGTTAATAGTACTCACCTTGAGGAACATGTCCACTGCCGCTTGTGCCGCAGTGCAACAACCCAGGATCAGCGACACCACCGCGACTAGAATGGATGCCTTGTGCTTCGACATAACCGCTCAGAATTGGGTGAAGCCCGATTCTATTACTGCCACGTAATGTTTCTCTGAATGTCCCATCCAAAGTAGACAACTGTGTCTTCCGTCCCGTCGGCCTTGATCGCAAAGTATTCGAACTTTACCCTGGCGAAGTTCAAGGTGACGTTCTCGACCAGACGGTCATCGCCCCCGGAACCGCCGGTTGAAACACCGGTCACTATTACCTGCTCCATGGTAATCTTAATGTACCTGTTTGTGGAACCTCCTCTGCGCAAGATTAGGAAGGCCGAAGGCATTTGACCCCCATTGGCGCAGGCTAGCATGAGTTTGGGGCTGGCTTTGTCCACATACTTGGTGATGCTGAGATCCTGGATAGTCACTGCTCCTGCACCACCACCACCGCCCACATGCATGGAGCCGGACTGGGTCATGCCCCAGCTCCAAGCCAGAACATCCACCTTGTTGGTGTAAATCCTGTCTTGGGATTCTCCGGGGATGGTGGGAAGATCGAGGAACATGTCCACTGCCGCCTGAGCAGGGAGAGTGAAAAGAAGTGCCGCAAGGCAAAGCGCGCCACCTAAAAATCCACGAGTACGTTTCAATGTCGAGGAATCGCCCCTCGACACTCCGTTCAGGGCTAACTGGTGATTAATCGGTCTAATCATGGGCTGACCGTAGCCATCGGAGGATGGCATTGCAACAGTTTTCTTCAACCACAAAAGGGCTCACCTATAGATTGACTGAAAGAGAACTTCTTTCGCGGCCATTTCAGCTGCTGCTTAAAGGCGTGCAGCAGCCGAAGGTCTTGGTGCCCCCATTTATCTTTTGCCTTGGACGAATGGGTTGAACTCGGAAGGAAATACCCAAGGGAGCTGGAGGAACTGAAAAGTATCCGTGGTAAGAAGACCACCCTTCTTGCAGGTGGTGATACAAATCCCGAGTTGTTCCAGGACGTTGAAGCCATCAATGAACATCTGGGAGAAGCGCGATCCACGGCTGTTCTTTTCAAGCAGATAGAAGCCGGCAATTCCTCGCTCGCAGCTTCGCTCTATGAGGTCGCCGAGAAATCATTAATTGCAGCGGGCGAATATGGGTTGTGGGGGAAGCAACGGTATTGAACTGTTGCTGATGGAGGGGGCCGGGTAACCTTGAGCTACCGGATCTTTATCAAGTTATTATCCCACAAAAAGGGGCGAAAACGTAAGGGGGGAGGGATTGGGTGAAAGTAGTGGCACGGGTTCATCTGAGGCTTCTCAAAAACCGATTCTATCCGTTGGAAATTTGCGCTTGATCAGTATCAGCATTGGCGTAGATTTCCGCTCATACGCACAAACTGTGTGATATTTGATGGCGAGCCAAAAGCAATGCTCCTTTATTGACGCGCGCCAAGTCGGGGTGGCGGCAGCCGTCCAAAAAAATAAATTTTTATCAGTTTCTAATGCTGATGAGCTTATGGGAAATGAAAAACTAGATGAAAAAAACATTGATGGTAAAGCTGGCGTTATTTGCGGTTGCGATCATGGCTCAGGGCGTTTACGGTGCAACGATTATTAATTTTGATGAGTTTGAAATCCCGGGGACCGGCACCACCGGCATGCAAAATTACACCAAGGCCGGGTTTACCATCCAAAGTGGCTACACCGATAACATGGCTTTTCAGTCGCCCAACCAGAGCCATCCCAAGTATTACGGGTCGGCTAATTTAGTTAACAGCCGTATTGACAGCATGATTTACCTCACCTCTGCGAGCGGCGCGTTCACGATCAATTCGATTGATGTGCACATGCTCTGGCCGCAAGCAGGAACCGCCACCATTGATTTCTATATCAACGGCATTTTTGGCCAACCCGATTCCTGGGGGGTGAGCCGACTGTCCTTTGCCGTTCCTGACGTCACCGATTGGCACACCATCAATTTCGGCTCCGACTTTCAGAATATAACCTCCATTGCCTGGTGCCAGGCACCGGCACTCGATCCAAACGCGGAGAATCTTACCTTCGCGCCAAGTCATTCCTTTGACAACATCGTCTTGAATGAAACGGCGGTGCCAGAACCCGCTTCCTTGCTTTTATTTGGCGTGGCGGTCGGGGTATTCGCCTTCTTTAAAAGGAGAAGTTGATTTTTGACGGCGGCAATCTGGTAAATCCCTTTCTCCTTGCCGCCCTGTCCCGCTCCCATTAAGGTCATCACCGAAGTAACTACCTGGCATGGCACCGTTTAAACTGGTGGCCGGGCGGTGAAAATTTATGGCAGCAAGCAGGTCATCGGTTAGAGCAGCAACGCCAAATCCGCGCGCATGTCCGGCGGTTATGTGAACAACGTGATCAAGGGGAAGCTGCTGGAATCGGAGACCTTGAAGCAACAGGCGGCGAACAATACCAAAGAGCAGTTCGCCAATTCCCCGGACCTGAAAAACGAATTATTGAATGCGATTATGGGAGCCTTGGACGCACATAATGCCATGAGCACTCAGGCATTGAACTCTGCCCAGGTCCAGAACGGCATGCGCGACATATTGCTCAATCACGTCCGCCTCTATGAGACGTTGCGAGCACAAGCAACTTAGGTTTCAGATACGGTTTGTGCGGTGAGACCCGATGCAGAAATCATCGAGTTGCCAATTGGCAACAATCACGCTTGAACCACATCACCACAGAGGTTAGGCTCCCATCCATGAGCACACGACATCGAAAAATCTTAAGACGATACAAAAGCAATGCTCACTTACCGCAACGCAACAAGTGAAAACATCAAATGTGCCAAAAAACAAATTCAGTGCCCCCTCCGTACTGTCCAAGTTGTCTCACCGGTCAATCCCAGCCATCACGAACAGGCTACAAAAACCATCAGTTGCCGGCAACTTCACGGTAAACGGATAAAAGCACTCTGCCGGTAGGTGCCAGCTCAATCGCCGCCTTTCTCCTTGCCGCCCTGTCCCGCTACCATTAAGGTCATCACCGAAGTAACTACCTGGCATGGCATCATTTAAACTGGTAGCCGGGCGGTGAAAATGTATGGCAACAAGCAGGTCATCGGTTAAACCATATTCCAATTTTTTTCTCGCCAAGGTGCGTATTTTCCCGAAAACTCACGCATCACAGGACGTTGGGTCTTATGGCGAATATTCAAAATTGTACCAGTAGCGAGCCCTGTCTGATTATCATTCAGGCGCTACTTCCTTTCACCCAAGGCGGATGCCTGGGAATAGACCTCCGCGACCTCCATCACGACCTCCGCATCGATTACGTCCTCGCCAACCTTTGTCAGTCATTACAGCGCCCTTTTCATGATTGAACGCCATTTTGAAGTGCCCTTTGTGTCGCGCCTGGCTCTGCGGGAGAAACAAATCCAGCAGAACTACCGGCCGGTCATCGCGGTGCACAAGTGGTTCGCCCGTAGGCCGGGGACGCTGTTTCGATCACTGATCCTGTCTGAGTTTGCTGAACAGCCGATCCATCAGACTTTCTATCAAAGCCAGCAGATGCCGCATATTCGCGTGTTCGACCCATTCATGGGTGGCGGCACGACGATGATGGAAGCAAATCGCGTCGGCTGCGCTGTCGCTGGCACGGATGTGAACCCGATGGCTTGGTGGATTGTGCGTCAGGAGTTGCGGGAACTTGATGTCGTCGCCTACCAAAAGGCGGCGGAGCAATTGCGCTCCCATTTGGAGGCCGCAATTGGGCCGTTGTATCGCACTCGATGCTTGAGATGCGGAAGTGATGAGGCGCGTGCGAAGTATTTTCTCTGGGTGAAAACGGCTCCGTGCGGGAAATGCCATCAGAATACCGATTTATTTCCGAACTTCCTAATTTCCGAGGATGTCCGCCATCCAACGAACGTGTTCGTCTGTGGATGCTGCGGTGAGTTGTTTGACGCAGTCGACCGAAAGAATCCTGGGCCATGCCCGCACTGCGGCAAGGCTTTGCCTTTGCAGCACACAGCCAAGCGCAACAAGGCTGCCTGCAAGCACTGCGACGAGCCTGTCACTTATCCTAGTGCATCGACGCCAGAGCACCGGCTGTTTGCGATGGAATACCATTGTGAATCCTGTGGTTCGCAGTCCCCGGCAGGCAGTGGGAGGGGGCGGCTTTTCAAGAAGCCAGACACTCACGATCTCGCGCATTTCGAAGAGGCAGAGAAGAGGTTGCTGGCACTCCGACCAAAGTTCATTCCAGACGACAAGATTCCTGACGGCGACGAAACGGCTCGACTGCACCGCTGGGGCTACGAGCGCTATCGAGACCTCTTCAATTCCAGGCAACTCCTCGGTTTGGAGCTGAGCTGTCGCTGGATTGCGGCGGTCAAAGACGAGCGCATTCGTGAAGCGCTGGCGACTAACCTATCGGACTTGACACGCTATCAAAACATGCTGTGCCGCTACGACACCATGGCGTTGAAGTCTTTGGATATCTTTTCCGTTCATGGTTTCCCTGTCGGCTTGATTCAGTGCGAGTCCAACTTCCTCGGAATCGCCGGACGTAATGGCGCGCCAGTTGGTAGCGGCGGCTGGCTGAATATTGTGGAGAAGTTCGCCAAGGCGAAGCGCTATTGCAGCGCCCCTTTCGAGATTCGACACGACGGCCTCCGCAAAGTGGAAGTCCCGATGAAGGGCGAATGGATCGGCACTTGGCGCAATGGCACGCATCCGCCCGAGGAGCGCGAGGTGTTGTTGCTTTGCGCAGATTCGGCCTCAGCCACGATTGGCGGCGAGATGTTTGATGCCGTATTCACTGACCCTCCTTATTTCGGAAACGTCCAATACGCGGAGTTGATGGACTTCTGCTACGTGTGGTTGCGCAAGCTTCTGGGCGACTCGGTGCCGGAGTTTGCGAAACCATCCACGCGACATCACAACGAACTGACAGGCAATACCAACATGGGGCGCGGGCTGGATCACTTTACAGAGGGCATCTCTGACACGATCAAATGTTCAGCCAAGCGTCTCAAACCTGGCCGCCCGTTGGCATTCACCTATCACCACAATCAGTTGGAGGCTTATCTGCCACTAGCTGTGGCGATTCTGGATGCAGACCTCGTCTGTTCGGCATCCCTGCCATGTCCCGCTGAGATGGGAGCCTCCATCCACATCAACGGCACTGGGTCCTCCGTAATCGACACAGTGTTTGTGTGCCGCAGCACGGGAAGATTTCCTCGGCGCTGGCTGGCTGCCGATGCGACTGGTGTGGCCGAGATTGTTCGACGCGACATCGAGATGCTTTTCGATGGAGGCTTGAAGGCCACACAAGGCGACATCAGGTGCATTTCCTGCGGGCATCTGACGCGCCTTGCGATTTGGAATCTTCGCCAAACCTGGGACAGCAAGCTCGCAGTCATAAAACGAATGGACGTTATCCGGCAATGGTATTCCGGCTTCGGCGGGTTAGGAGCAGTTCTCACCGCATTGGAAGAAGCCTTTTCGCAGGCCATCAATTCCCAACAATGGGAGCCCGCCGGAGTGCTCCATGAAACCTACGAACCCGAAGATGAAATATCCTTTTGAAGCAGAGTTCAGCGAGATCGTCGCGGCCCCGGACCCATTCATAGCGGCGGTGTTTTCCAGTCTGGCTTCGGAGTTCTTAACGATGCCGAAGGGCGAGGGTTTCGTGGACTATCCAGCATTCGAGGCAGGCTATGAAGCGCTGAAGATGGCGACGGCCGGCTTCGCGACACTCACACCAGCGCATGTCTGTCCGGTTGTTTTGGAGAAGCCGATTTGCATGGTCGTGCTTCGCTCCATGCTAGGATTCACTCCACCGGAGTGGGCGTATCTGGCGGCACAGAAGGTCGGCCCTGAATTGAACCAAGGATTCGCACGGACACTCGACCGCAGGGTGAGGCTCTCTCCCTTGAAGCCGCTGAAGCCAAGCGCGGAGCAGCTACGACGCATTACAGCAATGGTCGAAGTTGCTTGCGATCTGCTGAATCAAGGCTGCCCAGGGGTGCGTGAGGATCAGCTACATCGGCTCAACAAGGCGGACACCGTGGGTGGACTTCCTGCCCTCCGCAACCTGGCAACCATTGGGACACCGTATGCCATGATGCTGTATGAACGATTCCTCGGTCGCCCCTTTGCAGGTCATCGAGACTCGGTCAGCGAACTTGTCGGTGACGGCTTGGAGAATGCGATTGAAGAGCAGCTTGTCAGCGCAGGCATCAGTTTCCGAAAGACGAAGCGTGCTGAGAAAATTGCTGAGTTCGATCAAGCTCCTGACTTCATGATTCCCAGCGAGTTCAATCCCAAGGTCGTTATCGAAGCCAAGATCACCGAAGATGACGGCACGGCACGCGATAAGGTCACTCGCGTCCAACATCTTGAATCGATCAGCAGGCGTGGTGTAGCCCACGGCGAATCTACCAAGTTTCAAGTGATAGCTTGCATCGCGGGTCGAGGATTCGGAGTGCGGAAAGAAGACATGCGGAAGCTCATTGAGGCAACGCGTGGTAAAGTATTTACCCCGAAAACGCTGGGCCGCCTCGTTGAGTGCTCGGCCTTGTCGGCCTACGCTACAAAGACGCTTGAGTAGGGTCTGAATTGGCGACCGCGCCACACCTTGACGTTCGCATCCATTCGCGCTCGCCCGCGCGGCACGCATCTTACCCCAACGCGACAAGTGAAAGCATCCAATGTGCCAAAAAGTAAATTCTTATCAGCAAACCCTGCCCCGCACCCCCAAGCCAATCCCCAGCCCAGCGACCAGAACCAAAACCCTGCCCAGACCCGAAGCCTGAAAAGGTGGCGGAGGCTGGCAAGCGCGATGGATCGCTAAGAATGGACTCGGTATTCTTAGTTTTATTCTTAGTTTAGCCTTTTCGGAACTGGAAAAAACCAAGATAACCTTGATTTACCGGGAGATTATTGAAGTGGAGCGGGTGAAGGGAATCGAACCCTCATCTCAAGCTTGGGAAGCTCGCATTCTACCACTGAACCACACCCGCTTCGCCGTTGACTGTGCTACCTCTAGCAAGCGGTGTTGAATAACGCAAGACTTTAAAATTTAAAAATACGTTTGCGGTTTTAGCAGAAAAATATAAAGCGGGCGATAGGAGTCGGGCGTCAGGAGTTAGGGGCCGCAAAAAATCACGCTTGATTCCCAAACCGGTGTGGGCGTAGGTTCGCCGCACATAAATCGTGGGATCATGAACTATCGGGAACTCAGGCGAATACGAGTGAAGCGGGCCACCCGGAAAAAGTGGCTGCTCAGTCTGGGCGCAGTCAGTTGTTTCGCGGGGCTGCTGGCCTTGTTCCTCGCCATCCGCAACCGGGATTTGTTGCTCGGGGCGGACTCCTCGCTTTTACCGTTCGCCAATAGCACCGGGGTGCCTTTTTACCTTAAGCTATTCGGGGCGGCGGGCCTGCTCTTCACCGGCTTTATGTGCCTGCGCCGGGAATTATTCCACAAACGCTGGAGGTGGCGCTTGTATCTACTGCCTTTGCCGGTGCTGGGCTCCCTCGTGGCCCTTTGGGCTGATGCGTGTTTATTGGGATCGCCCCAAGACTTCCTTGACCATTATATCTGGCTGCCGATCACCAATGCGCTGTTGTCATGCCTGAGTTTCCCGCTAATGAAGAGGAAAGGGCTGCTGCGTTGGCTCACGCTCCTGGCGCTGATCCTCCCGATTCTGTTTTTAATCAAGGTAATTTACCTCATGAACATCCCCATGCCCATCAAACCCGAATATGATTCCTAACCCGGCTTGCACCAAGAGTCATACTGCCAAGTCGGAGGGATAGAAAACATCATTAGCCCCGAAAAACCTCAAAAAACGCAAAGCAAGAATGCTTGTTGTCGGTTAAGTTACGGACTTATGAGTATATGGGATGAAATGGATCGAGACGGATTTGATAGTTTACCAGTTCCGCCGGTCGAACGCTGAGTTTGTGCCGCTGGTGATCGCCGGCAGCGGCAGCTTCTGCACGGTGGTCAGCGTCCAATGTTTTGCTGCACGACTTGGTGGGCGGTCTCCTGAAGGAAACGTGCATGATCCGGAGCCAGACCGGCGGGGGTAAAAGTGTTGCCGACCACGGTTTTGCCAAACATTACTTCATAAAACACGCAGGCCCCCAAGTATTCCCCCGCCACTCCGGCATGATGCCCGTCCATGCTCAGTTTCTGCTGATCGCTGGTCTTGGATTTTTGCCAGCGCCAACCCGCGTGCAGCGAATGAGTCTGGTCAGGCAGCGCCGGGATTTGGGCCTGTTTGGCATCAAAAGCGGTATCGGGCCGGAATCCCCATTTGGGATCGGTATCCGCCAGGTAAAACGCTTCGCCCACGGGCAATAGCAGCACCCCGAGTTCCCGGGCAATGGTCCGGTAGGCGTTGGTCAGGCTCTGATACATCTCCAACTGCGTCGCCGGCTCGCCCGCTTTGGGCGACTTGACCGCAAAGCGCGGATCATCCACACGATACGCCCAGGTCTCATGCAGAATCACTTCCGCCTTGGGCGCGTGTTTTTTAATGTAATCATAAAGTTGGCGGGCATAGGGGCGGTAGGTATTCAAGTCGTGGCTGCGGATGCTGGCCTGCTGGATGGTGACGAAATCAAGCGGGTTCGAGGTCAACTCCTGTTTCAGGCTGCGGCGGGTGGCGTATAGACCGTTGGTGGACTGCGGGTCGCGTTCGTGATTCTCGGCTTTTTCCCAGTGCTGCTGCATGGTGGAACCGCCGATATCCGCGCGGTGTATTTCCAGGATGTCGCCTGCCGCCTTGGCCAGGTCGCCCAGGTAATGCGTTGCATTCTGGGAGAAACTGTTGCCCACGGTCAACAGCCGCACCGTGCGCCCAGCAGCCTCATTTGCAGCGCCTGCCGCCGCAACAGTCAACGCCAACACCGCGACCACCATGGTGCGGACCGCGAAGGCCCGGGACATCAGCGTCACCCGATGAAACATGGAATAACAATACAACATACGGATGGAGTATCAGAGACGGCTGAACGTGGCAAGCGCGGCGGCGGGCAGTTCACCCGGTCGCGTAGCGATCATTTGTCGGTAACTTTGGGGCACGGAACCCGCCGTCTTCGTCCCGATGCCTGATTCTAGCCCCATAAATAAACTTCATCGTGTTCAATTCCGTGCCGCTTTACGGCACAAACTCACCAAAGGGACGATTAAAACCAGCTAGCCAGCCCTTTAATCGTGTCTTCAGATCCGCCACGGTCTGTGCGTGTTGGGGATCTTTGGCGAGATTATGTTTCTCACCGGGATCGGCTTGGAGATCATATAATTGGTCTGCTTCCCAGTAGCCAGGATGCTCCTTTAAAGCAATTTCCTGTAAATTCAACGAGGTATCCATGTGGTATGCCGGCCTGCCCAGTGACTTATCCTTGATCTTTTCCTGCATCTCTGGTGAATACCGCAGCGCAATATACTTCCAGCGATCCACGCAAACCGCACGCGTATGGCCAATCTCCAAGAAAAACGCGTCGCGCCATTTGCCTGGCACTCCTTTTGCCAACGGCATCAGGCTCATGCCATCCAAATGCATCGGCGGTGGGGCTTTGGCTCCCGCCAGATCAAGACAGGTGGGAACAAAATCTATGTTTTGCACTGGCTGGTCGCAAATCAGCCCGGACGGCACCCGGCCCTTGCCCCACATGAAGCAGGGTGTTCGCGCCCCGCCATCATAGCAGGTGCCCTTGCCGCCCATGGTGCCGTTATCGCTGAAAAATAGGATCACCGTGTTCTCCAGTTTTCCCGAAATTTCCAGTTTGTTGATCAGCGCGGCAATGCCGTCGTCCAGCCAGGTGGCGTGTCCCATGTTCTCGGAAATTCCAGCCCTCTGGAGCCGTTCGGCGATGCTGGACCGGGACGCCTGTACTTTCAGCCGCTCCGGCAGATGCCCGGCTGGGGTCATCGTGGGATCGCCCCCAATGGATTTATGCGGTGCCGGACTGTGCTGCAACGTCGTGCATACATGCAGGAAGAAGGGCCGGTCCCCGGCCTGATCCAGAAAATCCAACGCGCCTTTGGTGATCCATTCCATGTTATGAAGTTTGAGCGCATTTAGCTTGTGGTCATCCAGGTTTCCGCGATACACGCTGGCGGCATACTCAAACCCCGTCTTTTGGATGTATTCGCAAAGCCGCCGCTGGTTTTCCGCCAGCTTCTTGGCCACTTCCGGGTCGTGCAAATCGGCATCCGCAGCTACTGGTTGCAAGACCGGTGTGCCGGTGTGCCATTTGCCGACAAAGCCAGTGTAATACCCGTTTTCTTTCAATACCCGTGCCACGTTCCAACTGCCCGGTTCCACCTGCACATTGAAACCCACATTGGATTGCTTGCCCGGCGGGCACAGCTTTAGAAACCGCTCAGTCTGGCACCGGCTGGCATACTGCCCCGTGAGACAGGTGTAACGGCTGGGTGTGCAAACGCTGGAGGAATTATAGGCCCGGGTAAACTTCACCCCCTCCGCACATAGTTTATCCAACGTGGGTGTCAACACCTTGCCGCCGAAACATCCCAGCGTGTCTGAATTCTGATCGTCTGTAAGGATGAATAAAATGTTCGGTCGGGGAACCTCTACGGTTGCAGCAATGCAACTGTTAACAATCGCTAATGCACAGCCCAGCACCGTTGAAAAGTAGCGGATTTTCATGCCGACAGGCTTACCTTGGGACAGGTACTGATGCAATATCCAAATGGGTAGAAATTAACACATTCTCAACAATTTTTTCCGCAACTGGAAACAAATGCTGAACCGAGGCATGCTTCGATTGCGCTGGAACAGCCGAAAACCCTGCGAAAAATAGGCAATCTTATGAAAATCTGGTCCGGTCTCGCCTTGATTTTCGGGCGGTCGCCCAGCGGGGTGACTTCGGCAAACTGGCCGGGAGGCCGCACCGGGAATGCCCCCTCCGGGAGATTTATAACCACTTCTAAACTAAAGTATTATCATTACTTAATTCTTCGTTCCAAAATTTGCGCCGGGCCGGTATGCGACTATCTTTGTGCCGTCCTTAAGAAAAATCATTGTGTCATGCAGGTTCAATTTAATGGCCGTTGGATAACCGCCCGTGCCGCCCGGCGCGTGGCTGTTTCGTGCTTTTACCACCTATGAACTTTTTTCCTTTTCCCGATCCCATCCCGTTGCCAGCGCCGATCTGGCTGTTCAAGGCGCTGCATATTCTCACCCTGGCCCTGCACTTTGTGGCGGTGGAGATTCTCCTGGGCGGCCTGCTGGTCGCCGTGTGGTTGAACTTCATCAGCGCCGGGAAGTCGGGCGATAAATCGGGCCTGCGCCTGAATGCCGCTGCCGCCTTGGCGCGCCGTCTGCCCATTGTAATGACCTACGTCATCAACCTGGGCGTGCCGCCCCTGCTGTTCGCGCAGGTGCTCTACGGCCGCATGCTCTACACCAGCAGCGTGCTGATTGGCATGTGGTGGATCTCCGTCATTGTGCTGCTCACCCTCTGTTACTGGCTGCTGTATAAGTTTGCGGCAGATGCTGAACAGGGCAAGCCCGGTTGGTGGAAGGGCCTGCTTGCGTGGCTGATTGCCGGCGTCATTGCCAAAATCTATGTCTCGAACATGACCCTGATGATCCGCCCGGAAGTCTGGGCCGACATGTACGCCCAGAACGCCAATGGCATGGCACTGCCACCGTCCCATCCCCTGCTCCTGTTGCGTTGGGGGTACATGCTGACCGGCGGACTGGTGGTGGCCGGGCTGTGGATGTTGTGGATTTCAACCCGGCGCTCGATTGCGGACACCCTGCGGCCGTATCTGTTTAATACCGGCGGACGCCTGGCGTTGCTGGCCGTGGTGCTGGGCTTCCTGGGCTTCCAGGTGGCCGGCGGGCAGGCGGCGGAAGTGCAAAAGGCGCTGGCTGCAAACATGTTTTATCACCTGGCTGGCTATGGCTGGGTGGCCATGATCGTGCTAGTGGCGGCGGTTGGGGGCGTGGCGGCCTTCGCCAAGTGTCCCCAGAACCTGATCGCGTATGCGGGCTCCCTGTTGGGCTTCCTGCTGATCGCCTGCATGGTCATTTACCGCGATGGCATCCGGGACATGACCCTGCTGCAACGGGGCTATGATGTGTGGGACCCCGTGGCCAACAAGGTGGTCACTAATTGGTCCGTGGTGGGTATCTTCCTGGTGTCGTTTGTCCTCGGCCTGGTGATCCTGGGCTGGTTGGTTTCCGTGATGATGCGTGCAAAGAATGTAACCGAAAAAGTAAATCCATGAACAATAATGATGCCAAGCCGGGCAAGGCACCGGCCGATCAGGAATGCGTGAATCGCCGCTGCTTCGTGGGCGCGGCGATTGGCGGCGCGGGCGTGTGTTATCTCGCGGCATTGGGCTACCCGGTGTACCGTTATCTGTCCAGCCCGGTCGAAAAGGCCAGCGCCATGGCCGCCGTCAAGGAAGTCGTGCTGAAAGATGGGCTGAAAGTGCCGCAGGGCGAGGCCGTCATGTTCAAATTTGGCGTCCGACCGGCCCTGCTAATCCATCACAAGGACGGTTCCTGGGTGGCGCTGGACGCAGTGTGTACCCATCTGGGCTGCACCGTGCAATTCGATAAAACCAAGGAACTGATCACCTGCGCCTGTCATGGTGGAGTGTATAACCCGAAGACCGGCGGCAATATTTCGGGGCCGCCGCCAAAACCGCTCAAACCATACGTGGTGAAGGTGACCGAAACCGCAGTGGTAGTTTCCAGGACGTAATAAGGATATGAAAGCCATTTTCAATTCCGTTTATCAATGGTTGGATGCGCGCTTGGACGTGGGCGAGGCGCTGGCGTTTGCCAAGAAGAAGACCGTGCCGGTTCACAAACACTCGTTTTGGTACTACTGGGGCGGCATCTCGCTGCTGCTGTTTCTGGTTCAGGCATTTACCGGCGTCCTGTTGATGGTCTATTATCGCCCGGGGCCGGAGGCGTTTGAATCCGTCCGCCAAATCACCTTTGAGTACAATTTCGGCTGGTTGATCCGGTCCGTCCACTCCTGGGCGGCGAACCTCATGGTGGCCGCCGTTTTGGTCCACATGTTCTCGGTGTATTTCATGAAGGCCTACCGGCAGCCGCGTGAGTTTGGCTGGTGGAGCGGCTTGGGCTTGCTGGGGCTGGCCATGGTGTTCGGCTTCAGCGGCTACCTGCTGCCCATGAATGAACTCGCCTATTTCGCCACCAAGGTGGGAATGGAAACTGCCGCGATGTTGCCGGTGGTGGGGAGCAAACTGGCTGATCTGGCGCGCGGCGGCTTGGAAATCAATGAATTCACCGTGCAACGATTCTTTGCGTTGCATGTGGTGGTGTTGCCGGCCCTGTTCCTGCCCTTGCTCGGTTTGCATCTTTGGCTGGTGCAAAAACACGGCAACGCCGTGCCACCGTCCGAAGAAGTCAAGCCGGCTTCCGAGCGGAAATCCATCCCGTTCTTCCCAAACTTCATGGCCAAGGACCTGGCCGTGTGGCTCATCACCTTAAACATTCTGGCGGTGATCGCCTTCATGTTCCCGTGGGAACTGGGCAAGCCGGCGGATTCGCTGGCCTCCGCCCCGGCGGACATTCATCCCGAATGGTATTTCATGAGTTCCTTCCAGATCCTGAAAATCTTTGGCTCATTGTTGCCCGGCAAAAGCTTCGGCACATTGGGCGAATTTGTGGGCATGGGCTTCTTCAACGTGGGCCTGGTCCTCTGGGCGTTGGTGCCGCTGTATGACGGCAACAGCAAGTCGGGGGTGCGGGCGCGCAACGCCACATACTTTGGCTTGGCCGTGCTGCTGGTGGTGGTGGTCACCACCATCTGGGGTTACGTCGCGCTGCCCAAAGTCGGCTGATGAATACAACCAAAACTTTTAACGACTGACACATTATGAATTATCCAATCTGGGATGTGCCACATATCGGCAGCGGCTGGGTGATCGGTTTGATCGCCATCTATCACGTCATGATCTCCCACTTCGCCGTGGGCGGCGGGTTATACCTGATCCTGGCTGAGCGCAAAGCCATCCGGGAAGGCCGCCGGGAATGGCTGCCCACCCTGGTACAGCACTCGAAGTTTTTCCTCATCCTCACCGGCGTATTTGGTGCGGTGTCCGGGGTGGGCATCTGGTTTGCCATCGGCCTGGCGCAGCCCGAGGCCACCAGTACGCTGATTCACAACTTCGTGTTCGGCTGGGCGATCGAGTGGGTGTTCTTCATCATCGAACTCAGTGCCGCGGCAGTTTATTACTATTCTTGGAACCGCGTCTCGGATGAGCTGCACATGAAAGTCGGCTGGCTGTACGCCATTGCCTCGTTCCTCACGCTGTTCATCATCAACGGCATTTTAACGTTCATGCTGACCCCCGGCGACCCGTGGCTGGCGGTGGCCGGCACCGGGAATGAAGCCTCCCGTTTCTGGCAGGCATTCTTCAACCCGACCTTCTGGCCCAGCTTGTTGCTACGCGTGCTGGTGTGTGTGTCACTGGCCGGGTTGTGGGCGCTGGTGACCTGCAGCCGGTTGGATGGAGGAAAGCAGAAGGAACTCAAAACCTCGCTGGTCCGCTGGAGCGCCAAGTGGTTGCTGCCTTCCTTCCTGCTCCTGCCGCTGGCGTTTGGCTGGTATCTCTGGCAGGTGCCCGAGGCGCAACGCGCCCTGCTCAAGCTCGGCATCTCCAGTATCGGTGCCGGAGCCTTCACCCAATTGACCCGTACTGCGCTCGTCGTGCTGTTGTCCTCGATGAGCATTGCGCTGGTCGTGTATTTCTTTGCCTATCGCACCCCTGCGGAATTCGGGTTTGGCCAATCGCTGGGCATCCTGTTCCTCGGCTTGATTGCCACCGCCTCCGGTGAATACACCCGGGAAATGTTGCGCAAGCCCTATGTGGTGGGGCAGCACATGTTCTCCAATGGCGTGCGCAAAAGCGAGGTGGCGAAGTTTAATCAGGACGGTTTCCTGAAAAACGCCTTGTGGGTAAAGAATACCAAATTCCCCGAAACAAAGCTGGCGCAAGGCGCGGCGATGTTCCGGGGGCAATGCATGGCCTGCCATACGGTGGACGTTTATCGTTCCATGAACCGTCTTTTGGCGGATCGCAACCGCGAAGCCATCGGCAACCTGCTCCAGATGCTGCACGAGTACAAGCCGGACTCCCCTTATCGCAAATACATGCCGCCGCTGGTCGGCACTCAGGCGGAGGTGGATGCGCTGGGCGATTACCTGGCCACCCTCACTAAAAAAGCTCCGACCCCAATCGCTGAACCGGAAAAGAAGGCTCCCGTGGCCGTGAACCGGTAAGGTTTATCACCTTGGCTGGATAATCAGTCCCGCCCTCATAGCCTGCCGTCAGCTTCAGCGGCTCAACCGCTGATGGCTTGATTGGTTCATGGTGTGCAGCGTTTGTTCCTTCACTTGCCGGCGGCACATCTGTTGCAGCAGGCGCGTCTGAAAATTTTCCGTGCAATTTTCCAGTGTCACGTTAAGACTGTCCACCAGCAGCCTGCATGGTAAAATAGTCATTTCCACAGGTTGCTGGATTATTGCCTTTGGATAGTGGGATAAAAAAGATTGAAGCCGCATGACACCTGCGCTGATATCAGAGGGCCAAGCCCGGCAGCAAATTGACGCGATGCTTGTCGCGGCGGGGTGGCGTGTGCAGGATCGGCGCCATCTCAATCTCCATGCCGCGCCGGGTGTCGCCCTCTGCGAAAGCGATGTGAAATCCCGCGGCAGCCTGCCGCGCGCGCTGGCCCTCTTTGGCCGGGAACGCCTGCCCGTGCTGCTCGAAGAACTCAATACCACCCTTGCCGCATGAAGCCCAGTCGCGATAAAACCGACCCCGTGGACGAACTGGCGAACCAACTTTGCCCGGCGGCAAAACAGTTGGCCGCTCTGCAGGAGCGGGCAAACGCGCTTGGCATGTTTACCAACGAACGTGAGTTGTTGGCGTGTCCACGCTGCGGGCTGGAAGATGACGTGAACACTTCCGGCCAGTTGCTCACTTGCCGTGAGCCGAATCTTGGTCAGGACACGGGCCTCCGTTTTAAGGAAATCACCGGGGGCCATTTTATCTGTCCTTCCTGCGGCCAGATCGTCCCTGAGCCGCCTGGTGCAAACTTGAACTGCCATCTGGATGCTACTGATTCATGAGCAAACCGAAGAAATCCATCATCGAAGTCCGCAGCGCGGCCATCACCATCCTGTCCCAGCCGCAGAGCGATTTCATCAGCCTCACGGATATAGCCCGCTTCAAAGACCGCGAGCGGACCGACTACATCATCCAGAACTGGCTGCGCAATCGGAACACCATCGAATTTCTGGGCGTCTGGGAGCAGTTGAACAACCCCGCTTTTAATCCCATCGAATTCGATGGGATTAGAAAACAGGCCGGTCTCAACAGCTTCATTCTCACAGCCAGCCGCTGGATTGCCGCCACCCATGCCATCGGGCTAATTTCCCAAGCCGGGCGCTACGGTGGCACGTACGCCCACCCAAAGAAACAAAGTAGGAATTAAGAATGCAGAAGGAAGAAACAGATTTGCGGGAACGGACAAAGGAATTTGCGTTGCGCATTATCCGAATGTACTCGGCGTTGCCGAAGACGACGGAGGGGCAGGTGCTGGGCAAACAGGTGCTCCGTTCAGGCACGTCCGTTGGCGCGAATTATCGCGAGGCGTTTCGTGGCCGGAGCAAGCCGGAGTTTGTCGCCAAATGCGGCGATTGTCTTCGTGAACTCGAAGAAACCGCCTACTGGTTCGAATTGCTGGTGGATTCAGGGATTGTCGTCCCGGACAAACTGGCCTCCCTTCGCGCCGAGTGCGATGAACTGACGGCCATCTTCGTAACCATCATCAAACGATCAAAGGAGAACCAATAATGTTTTCTTTCTTAACTCTTCCTTCTTCCTCTTAAGAAACTCCGGATGAAGCCGTTGGTGTTGGAACGAGTTCGAACCCCA
>JBAXGN010000154.1 GCA_037139415.1 Verrucomicrobiota bacterium
AAACCAAAACAGCTTACAGAAAAACGACTATGCTAACTCGTAAACTGGGGCTAGGTTCACATTGTTGAAAACATTGCTTCCACCCCATGTTTGAGCGCGTAGGTGCGCAGCTTTTAAGTCATCATCTTTTAAATTGAATTGTGTTTTCCAGCCAGACTTGTTCATCCCCTTGGAAAATCCCCTAGCGATTTTAGAGGGATTTTTCAATTCGCCATAAGGACGGTATAGAGTATACTCACTTTCCAATATAACATACCCGTTCAAGCCATTCCATGGCCCAGGCCACGTGGCATTAAGGTCCTTCCCGCTGGGATGATGCCCTTGCGAGGCGATACCAATTGTTCCCGGTGTGCCTTTTAGGATTTTTTTTGCACCGGAGCCGCCAGCGGAGTTTGCCCCCATTGGGATTGGAGATCCGATTGCAATACTCTTTTGTTTCAACCCATAATAACGCTGTGGAATCGGAACCTCAATTGGCGGTTGGGTTCCATAAAGTCTTTCATAAAAGGGCGGCATGGGCGGCGGCATGATAAAATAGCTATTCAACCCCAATGCCAGCGCTTGCGCTGGTGAGGTTGGCATCAGCGACCTGTTTACGGCGGAAAATCCCATCGGACTCGGCACCCAATTTGTGGAACCAGGCTCCGGAGGTGATGGTGCAGTAGTGGCGGTAGCTTCTACGGCAGCCAAGTAAAAGCCGATAGCTACCTCCTGCCCAGTATCGTCTCTGCCATCCCAAACGTATTCCAGTCCATAACCAGAACCGGTGGCTGTTCTCACTAAGGCCGCATCCGAATTGGTGATATATAAAGTCCAGTCGGAATAAGCGGGAAAGGCCGCGCTTAATTTTTGCGTGGTTTGTTCGCTATCCAAATATTGATGTCGAAATTGGCTGACATAATTATCAAAGGAAACGTTAATTAAAGGCGTGAGGCTATATCCAACTTGAAGATTGCTATCATTATCAGTGCTTTCCCATCCATCGTTGGCGGCAACAGCGGAGAAAAGAACATGCGTTCCATTCCGCCATTCATGCGTGTTTAAATAGAAATTGGTTTCACTGGCTGGAATCTCATCCAACTCATGCCCGTCAATAAACAACCGGATACCTGCCAGGTAAGAGGTGCTATTGGCCGATACACCAATCCAATTGTGACTGGACAAAATGCTATCATTTGTCAGGGCTAAGAACGAAATACTGGCATTCAGATTCGCATTGGTATTTATTTTTACCACGCGATAAAAGCGCCAACCTTTGTCGCGGGGATGCGCAATATCTGGCACATAAAGTTCCTGTCCGGCATCCGTCCACAAAGTGTTCGTGCCATGCGAGGGGTAATCGTCATAAAGCGTCTGCCAGTTCATGGGCGTTTCCAAAAAATTGGCGTATTCAATCCGGTAAATAGCGTTCGTCTCGCTTTCCCATCGCAAAGATATCGCTCCTGCTTCGTCATGAGTGGTTGTGCATATAACGGGCTCATTGGTAGTTTGTCCGTAAATATTTAGCGCGGCAACAACAGCTAACACGCAAAAAATGCCAGGCCCAGGATTGATAGATTTAGACTTCATAAAATGTCATGCTCGCGCTAGTGTTCCGTTAGCCAAAGCCAAAATTGCGTGGAACGTATGATATTACGGTCACTACTGCATTCCAGCTTTTGCTAACCGTCATAGCTAATAGCAAATCCCCAAGGTTTGAAAGGGAAATCTGAAAATAATGATCGGCTATTGAAATCACGCATTGGATTTTCTTCAACAGATACTATTTGCAGCAAATAGGTAAAATGGGGCATGACCTCCGGAAAGCCGCCTGCTAAATCAACTACACCGGCCGGCTGGGTACCAGAGTTTACTTTAACACCTGCTGTTAAAGTTGAAAAATGAGGGTTTTATGTCGTCGGGCTGTTTTTTAGATAAATCGCTATGGTGGAATGTGTTACGGTGGGTTTAGCTAGTGTTTTTCGTGCCAAAGTATGTGTTTTTTTCCAAAAAACATGTGTCTTTTCAAAATTAACACATACTTACTCCCGCCGGATACATATCCGAGACCGCTGGATACATAGCGCGCACCGCCGGATACATAGCTGAGGTCGCCAGTCACATACTTCTATTGCTGGCTACATATCCGAGACCGCCAGACACATACTTTTTCTCGCCAGCTACATAGCCGGGACCGCCGGATACATAGCGCACGTCGCCGGACACATGGTTGATATGCCAAATACATAGCCAGCGCCGTTGGGTACATAGCTGGTACCGCTGGATACATAGCCCGGCCTGCCGAGTACATACTTTTTCCCGCCAAACACATGTCGCAGAGCGGCGGACACATACTTTTTCCCACCGGCTACATGTTTTTTCGCCCAAAACACATGCTTTCCCCCGTTGGACACATGGAATGGATAGTAGGTTGCATGATGCTGGCCACTACTTACCAACTGATCACCCTGAAGTACCGTCAGGTTAATGGCTAAGATATACTCCGCATAGTTAAGGTTGTATTTCGTAAATATTTTTAAATTCCTACTTGAAATTCCTTTTTGGAATGGCAAACTGCGGGCAAGTCACTGTCTAAAAACTGTCTGGTATGAACTTGGCATTCGATCAAAATCCGCCTGTCCTGATGGACAGTCCGGGGGTTTTTATGGATACGCCGGGGCCAGTCGGCGGCAGTGGAGGTCGGAAAGGAGTTATGTTACAACTAGCGTTAAAACTATTGAAGCGGGAGCTGGAGGACTTGAAAACCTTTGCTGCCACCATTATCACGGGATTGACGGGCAATAATAATTTCCCGACGCCCACCACCACACCCGCCATGGTGCAAACGGGGATTGATGAGGTGAC
This sequence comes from Verrucomicrobiota bacterium, assembly GCA_037139415.1. Taxonomy (NCBI): domain Bacteria; kingdom Pseudomonadati; phylum Verrucomicrobiota; species Verrucomicrobiota bacterium. Next base: position 2,845 of record JBAXGN010000154.1, read on the forward strand.
CGACGCCGAGAATGGGTTGGCCGACGCGGAAAGGGTCGTGGTCGAAAAACGCGAGGTGCTCAAAAACAAGGTCGAGGCGCTCCGCGAGGTAATCACCAAAGTGGGCGTGGAATGCCTGAACAAGGTGAAGAATGATCCCGAAGACGTGGCGCGCGTCAAACTGCTCTCGGTCGGTTTGGTTTTGAAGGCCGACAGCACCCCCACGGAGGTCGTGGCGATGCCCACCAATTTTGCGGTGACGCAAGGGGATCACTCGGGCGAAGTGGACGGCGGCTGCAACCGCGTGCCCAACGCCAAGATGTACCGCGTGCGCGTGAGCGCCTCAATCACCGGCCCCTGGGAAATCAAATACGAGGGGACGCGCTCCAGCTTCTCCATTGCCAGCCTGCCGCTCGGGATGACCTATTTTCAGATGGCGGCGTTTGGCACCAACGGCGGCTGGAGCGAATGGAGCGATCCAGCGGCGTGCCACGTGATTTAATCCCCGCAACCCAAAACCAACTTAAACCGGGGGTGCGCGGAGCCGCAACGCTTCCCACCCCCTTTATGCGTATGCCATTCGATCCCAATTTCCCTCCCCACCAAGCGGCGCTGATCTCCCAACAATGGCGCGACCAATTCAACGCCCTCAAGGCCCTGGATGACGCCAAGGGCGCCCGCATTGATGCGCTGGAGGCACAAGTCGCCGCCATCCCCGCCGGACCGCCTGGACCGCAGGGCATTCCCGGCAATGACGGCCAGCCGGGCCAGCAAGGGCCGATGGGCGAGATCAGCGCGCAGAACTTGGCCGATGCCCTGAACAACCTCAGCGCGGCGCTCATTGCCAATAGCAGCGCGAACAGCAACAGCGTGGCCACGATGGATTGGACCATGAGCGATCCTCCGACAACCTGGGAATTGGGCACCATGTTCAACACCATCAATGCCCTGATCCTGGCCCTGCGCCGCCCGGCGTAAAACAGTTTAGCAGCACGTTGCTGCCCAACCCCGGAGCTTCAGGCTCCGGGGTTTTTCTTTTTATTCCGGCGCGTTTTTCAGTTGTCAAATAACCCGGTTGCAGCGCATTCTCCCCGCATGGAAAACACGTTGTTCTACGGCGACAACCTCGATATTTTGCGCCGGTACATCAAGGACGAGTCGGTGGATTTGGTCTATCTCGATCCACCGTTCAACTCCGCGCAGACGTACAACGCCTTTTCCCAGAAAAAAGACGGAGAACACCGCCGGAAACTGATTTGACGGTCATAGGTTACAACGGTATGATCCGCTTGAATGAAGTCAGTAAAAACCATAAAAAATGCTACAGCTCCCTGAACCACTGGAACACGACATGTTGAATTCCAGTCGATTTGCGCCTACTGCTGCCAAGACAAGTGATAAGAAAAAGCCTAGTCGACGCGAGGACAACAAACTGCGACTCAGCGACCGACCCGCTCACCAGTGGTATCGCTTCGTACTCTCTTTTCCTCCTCATCTTGTGCAGGACTATATTGGTAAGTTTGGGCTAGGTGCGGGAAATCGTGTTCTAGACCCCTTCTGCGGCACTGGGACGACCGTGGTGGAATGCAAGAAACTTGGCATTTCAGCAGTCGGGCTGGAATCCAACCAAGTGGCGTGCTTTGCCAGCCGCACCAAACTCAACTGGGACATTGATCCGAAGGCCTTGCTGCGACATGCCCAAATGGTGGCAGACATCGCCAGTAGGCGTTTGGAAGATGATGGGTATTGTGACGACGATGGCACTCTCCGCCTTTTGGAGCATTCAAGAGCGCCCCTGCGCACTTTATCAGATGAGGCGACGACCTTGCTGCTGACAAATTCGATCAGTCCTATTCCCCTGCACAAGACGCTTGTCCTCCTGGACACTTTGGCTGTGCAGCAGGATGAACGTTTTGCAAACCATGAACGGCTTGCCTTGGCCAACGCACTGGTAAACGGAATTAGCAACCTGCATTTCGGGCCGGAAGTCGGCATTGGGCCAGCCAAACCCGATGCCCCCGTGGTCTCCCTCTGGCTGGACGGTATTCGCGCAATGGCTCAAGACTTAGAGACCTTGCCACACGATGCCACTACGGAAGCGGTGGTCTATCAGGCTGACGCTCGCGATGCCGCACATGTTTTGGCACCGCAGTCCATTGACGCTGTGATCACTTCGCCGCCCTATCCAAATGAGAAGGACTATACGCGTACAACACGCCTGGAATCAGTGCTGCTGGACTTTATAAAATCAAAGGAAGATTTGCGCGACCTGAAGCGGCGGCTAGTCCGCTCCAACACTAGGGGTGTATATAAAGTCGACAACGACGACACGCATGTGGCGGGGCATCCCGAGATCGAGCGTATCGCCGCTGCGATTGAAAAACGGCGCATCGAATTGAAAAAGGACTCAGGCTTTGAGCGACTCTATGCCCGTGTAACCAAACTCTACTTCGGCGGCATGGCTCGGCATCTGGCGGGATTGCGCTCTGTGCTCCGTCCCGGTGCCCAGTTGGCTTACGTAGTGGGTGACCAAGCCTCATACCTTCGCGTTATGATTCGCACCGGCCAACTACTGGCCGATATTGCCATATCGTTGGGCTACGAAGTCACAAGCATTGACCTTTTCCGTACAAGACTATCAACTGCCACACGGGAACAACTGCGCGAAGAAGTTGTTCTCTTGCGCTGGCCGGGAGCCATATCCACAACTCATAAACCATAATGAAATCCAAGAATCGTTACTCCGCCATTATCGAGCGTATCTTCAAATCCAGATTCAAACCCGGTCTGACCGAACTGGAGTTCGAACGGCAAGAAATGGTGACTATTGCTCGCGATCTGCGGATCGAACTTCCTAAGAACCTTGGCGATCTCGTATACAGCTTTCGTTACCGCACCGCCCTGCCCGATTCCATTCAGGCAGGTGCGATACCCGGCAAAACATGGATCATCCGTTCAGCGGGCCAAGCCAAATACCGATTTGTCTTGGTCCCCGATGTGCCGTTGACGCCGAATCCAAATCTTACCGAAACGAAAGTGCCCGACGCTACGCCGGGCATTGTGGCCAAATATGCGTTCAATGACGAACAAGCGTTATTGGCCCGTTTGCGCTACAATCGGCTCGTGGACATTTTCACGGGCATCACCTGCTATTCGCTCCAAAACCATTTGCGTACCACCGTTCCTAACATGGGGCAGGTGGAGACCGACGAAATCTATGTGGGCATGGATAAAAAGGGCGTTCATTACGTCTTTCCCATTCAGGCAAAAGGTGGAACTGACAAATTGAACGTCGTGCAAATCGAGCAAGACTTCGGCGTCTGTGCGCAGAAGTTTCCAGCGCTTGTCTGCCGTCCTATTGGGGCGCAGTTCATTGACGATGGTGTCATCGTCTTGTTCGAGTTAGAGCAAACGAACGATGGTGTTCGCATCAACTCGGAAAAACATTACCGGCTGGTCCCACACGAAGAAGTCACTGATGTGGATTTGATGAATTACCGTCAACGCATGGCTGATTGATGGGCGCATTCTGTTCCGCAATGATCCCAGGACCTATCTACTATCAATTATTGCGGACGGTCAAAGAGTTGATGGAAGGCTAGAGCTAGAGCCTTGAACGCCCCGCATTGAACAACACCTAGCCGATTAATGTTTCAGCGGAATCCGGACATTGAAGGAATGCGTGCGCTGGCTGGTCTCATCAACCGCATACATCAACACCACTGGCACCCCATTCTCAAAAAATAGCTGGGGCCGTTCGAGCGAGTTGAGCTTTTGTTTGCGTCCACCTTCCCAGGTGATTTCCGTCGTAGCCACCAACGCATGCTGCGATAATTTCCAACTGAAACCGTCGGGAGACTCAAAGAGCGCGGTGGATTTGCCCGCGCCGGTGAAGTGTCCCGCATTATCCTTTACGATTGCCCAATAGCGATCCGGGCCGTACCAGATAAAGGGATCTTCGGCCGCAAAGTTCTCGCCCGCCTTGGTGAATACCGGCTCTGGATGTTTTTTGAACGGCCCCTCCGGTGAATCACTCGTGGCCACCAAGTGTACCACTGGCCCGCCAAACGGCATCGGCTTCTTGTCCGCCACGGCTTTGTACACCATCAAATAACCACCATCCGGTCGGCGCGTCACTGAAGGATTGCTGGTCACCAGCGCATCGTGCGAGCCTGGGGTGACATCCACCAACGGTTTATCCGCGCGCCGCCATGGGCCCGCAGGCGACTCGGCCACCGCCACGCCAATGCGCTGGTTATTGCGATGCACCCAATTGAGGGTCTTCATGGCTTTGCCATCGCCGGTGTTGCCCATGTAGTAGAGGTAATACTTGCCATCGAACTTGTGGACTGTGGGGTTGTGCGTGCATAGACCGTCCCAGAATTCCTTGCCTCGCGCGGGCAGCGCCACGTCCTGATGCTTGAATGGCCCCAAAGGCGTGTCGCCCACCGCGTGAGCGACCTCCGAATGCGTCACCCAGGCGTAATGCCCCAGCGCACGCGGCCAGCGGGAATAAAACAAGTGGTACTTGCCATCATCGCCACGCGCCATCGTACCGCACCAGATGTAAAAGTCCGGGTCGGAAAACTTGCCGGACTCCGGCGCGGGTTGAATCATGGCCGCAAAATCATACAGGGGTGGCTGGCCAGCCGGTTGATCGGTGGGCACCGGCGCACCCATCAAGGGTATGGCCAGCAGCGCCAGTAGCAGTATCAGTCGCATTCTCTTTCCAGTGACGTTATGCATGAGTTGGAGCTTATCGCAGAGCGATTGCATTATGAAGCTTGTTTTTTCACTACCAACTCACCGGCCAGTTTCCTGCCGTTTTCCATTGCCACCACTGCCGGTTGGCACTATACCCATTGTCGTTCGCATGATTCAAGTATCAGGGGCAAGAATGATAACGACATCTGGCACCTTTGGTGTACCACAAACGCCGCAAACAGGCGGCCGATGGCTATTGATTTGCCTGCTGCTATGCCTTGGCACCCTCGCCGCCCCAGCCGCCTCGCTCAAGCAATTTGACGTCTTTATCGGGTATGACGGGGTGCTCCCGGAAGGTAATTGGTTTCCCGTCACCTGTGAGGTGGCCAACGACGGCCCCACCTTCGAGGCCGTTTTTGAACTCACCGCCGGCGGGTTCAAGCAAAGCCAGGTGAGACGATTGCGGTTGGAACTGCCCACCGGCACCATGAAGCGGTTTGTCATCCCCGTTTTCAACAGTACCCGCTATAACAGCACTTGGAATGCGACGCTTTACGACAGCAAGGGCAACAAGCGAGCCGAAATGCGCGATATCCGCGTGCGCAAGGTGACCGGTTCCAAGGCCCCGGTCCTCGGCGCGATCGTGCGTTCCATGACCAGTCTGCCGGTATTTCCCAACGCCAATAATAGCCACGCGGAGTTCCAGCCCATGGTGGCGCGCATCCAGCCGGAGCAATTCCCGGACAACCCGTTGGCCTTGGAAGGTCTCACCGCCGTGTACTTGAATTCCGCCAAAGCCCTGACCTTGAAAATGCAGCAAGCCAATGCGCTGCTGGCGTGGATTTCGGCGGGCGGCCATCTGATCGTGGCGGTGGATCAACCCGGCGATTTCCAAGCCAATCGTTGGTTGGGTGATTTGATCCCATTTGCCCCCACCAGCCTGCAACAACTCCCTGACCACAGTGGCTTGAAGCGCTGGGTGGAGACTGCCGCCACCAAGGTTTCGGCGGCGGATGATTCGGGCATGAACCGGGCAGGCGTCACCGCCCGTCATCCGGGCTTCGTCAATTTGCGCGTGGACCCTGCCTTTGACAGCACACCGCTACCCACCGCCACCGGCTCCCTGCGCGATGGGCGGGTGGTAGCGGAATCCGGCGGCGTGCCGCTTGTCATCACTGGCCAGCGCGGACGCGGGCGCGTAACAGTACTGACCTTTAACCCAGAGTTAAGGCCCATCACCGATTGGAAAGAGCGCAGTTATTTCTGGGCGCGTCTGCTCGACCTGCCACCGGAATGGTTTCGCGCCGAGCAGAAAGGCAATCAACAACATTACGGCGGATATTCCTTGGACGCCGCCTTTGGCGCGATGGTGGACAGCAAACAAATCCGCAAACTGCCGGTGGGTTGGCTGGTCTTGCTGCTGCTGGTTTATCTGGCGGTCATTGGTCCAGTAGATCGGTGGTGGCTTAAGAAGATCAACCGCCAGATGTGGACTTGGCTTACCTTCCCCGCTTACGTCGTGCTCTTCTCCGTCCTGATTTATATCATTGGATACAAACTGCGTGCCGGCGACACGGAGTGGAACGAACTGCATGTGGTAGACGTGTTACCCAGCGGTTCCGGTGCGTCGCTGCGCGGCCACACGTATGCCTCGGTCTATTCTCCCGCCAATGCCCCCTACCCCCTTGAATCCCTTCAGAGTTTCGCGGCGCTGCGCGGTGAATATGCCGGGCCGTATTCCGGTTGGGAAGACAGCCGCGCCATCATCGAGCAACGCGGCAACAATTACCATGCGGAAGTGACCGTGCCGGTCTGGACCAGCCAGTTGTACGTCAATGAATGGTGGCACACCCTGCCCGCTCTGCCGGTCGCGGTCAAAGTGACGGCGCAAGATCGGGAATTCAATATCCGTCTCGAAAACCGGCTATCGTACAAACTCACGCGCCTCTCCGTCATCATCGGCTACCGGATTTATACGGTGGGCGATCTGGATTCCAATGCTTCCAAGACCTTCACCTTGTCCCGCTCCGGCGGGCAACCGCTGCGCGATTTTGTGCGTCCGCTCAAAGATCAAATGCACAATGCCTCCGGCAGTCGCCGCCAGGCGTTGGGCGATGACACCCACAATCGGCTCCAAGACATTCCCAGCGCGGCCATCGCCACCGCATTCGTCGGGCTGGTCGAGGAACCGAACAATTACAACCGTTTTATCCCCTCCCCCCAAATGGATCTCCAAGGCCAACTGGATCAGGCCAATGCCGTGGTGTTTGCGTGGGCGGAAAACCGCACGCTCACGCCAGGCTTGAACCAATTCAGCCCGCGCCGGTCCCGAGTGGACACCCTGCTGCGCCTCGTTACCCCCGTCCATTGACCTCCTGAACTTATGCCCAACGGAACCACCAACGAAGTTGCCATCCAAACCACTGGCCTGACGCGCTACTACGGTGCCATCCCAGCCGTCAGCGACTTAAACCTCACGGTCAACCGTGGCGATTTGTTTGGCTTCATCGGCTCGAACGGCGCTGGCAAAACCACCACCCTGCGCATCCTGGCCACTTTCCTCGCCCCCTCCTCCGGCACCGCCAAAATCTTGGGACACGACGTCGTGTCTCAGGCGGATGCGGTGCGTCATGTCATTGGCTACATGCCGGACTTCTTCGGCGTGTACAAAGACATGGAGGTCACGGAATACCTGGACTTCTTCGGCGCCTGTTACCGCATCCCCACGGCCCAACGGGAGAAGACCGTGAGCGACGTGCTGGAATTGGTGGGACTCAGCGAAAAGAAAGGGGCATTGATCGGTGCGTTAAGCCGGGGTATGCAACAACGGCTGGGCCTGGCCCGCGTCCTGATCCACGACCCCGCCGTGCTATTACTCGATGAACCGGCCAGCGGACTTGATCCCCGCGCGCGCATCGAAATGATGGCGATCCTCCAGGAGCTTCAACGGCTAGGTAAAACCATCATCATCTCCTCGCACATCCTCAGCGAACTCCAAACCCTGTGCAACCGTGTCTGCATCATTGAAAAAGGCAAGCTCATCTACAGCGGCCCGGTCCAAGGCGTGCGCGACCAAATGTCCAGTGGCCGCGTCGTCTGGGTCACGGTTTCCAGCGACGTCAATCAGGCAATCGAAATTTTGAAAACGCACACGGAAGTCAGAGCCGTTGCACTGGAAGAAGGCCGCATCAAAGTCACCCTGAATGACCATAACACCGATCACGGCTTTGTGGCGGACATCCTGGTGCGCAGCGGCGCACGCCTCACCGGCTTGCAGGAAGAGGAATTGGGCCTGGAAGAAGTCTTCATGCGTGTTACCCGGGGCGATACGCAATAACCGGTAAAAACCGAATTCCGGAAAAGCCGAAATCCGAAACCAACCCGCACTCCGAATCGGAGTGCTATGGGGTTTGGTTTCGGATTTCGAGCTTTGGAGTTTGGCTCTTCACTTAAAGCAGCGAAGAGCCTTGACTATTCAACACCGAGGGTTACTTGCCCTGGGGCTTGGCGTCACAATTTTCCAAACCTAACGCCCAGCGGATACCGCCGAGGATGTGCTTTTGGTACGCTTCCGCGTTTTCCTTGGAGTTACTGCGTTTGAAATTCTCAGGGGTTTCGGTATCCCAAAGGTCCTCACGATGTCCCAAGGAGGTATAAAAGACGCGGCCTTTGCCAAAGTCTTTCTTCCAGGCAATCGGGTAATCTCCCGGGACCTTCGTGTTGGGATGCGCGTTCAAAGTCAACAGACCGTGCATGGTTGAGCGGTTGAAGTTCTTGATGATGTAAATTTCATCAAACACCGTCCAGTTAGCACTGAGATGCTTGCACGCCGCGCAACCGCTGTCCTGGTTGATGGCGTCCACCGACACCTGCGCCTTGTGCGTTTCAAATTCGCCGCCGAGCATGTCCAGGTACGGCGGGAATTTGTGGAACGTATCGCTGGCACTGTGCATCCCAACGAAACCGTGTCCCTCTTTGACCCAGTCAATGAAGGCTTGCGGATCAGGCAACGGCAGGTCACCCGTGGTGTTGGCAAAAATCACTGCGTCATACTTTTTCAGGTTCTCTTTGCTCAGCTTGGAAAGCTCTTGTTTGAGCTTTTCATTCCAAGCGGCTTCGAGTGGTTTGGCGGCAGCGGCATCCGCTTCGTACTTGGCCAACTCTTCCTTGTATTTCGCTTTGGCGGCCTCATTGGCATCCGGCTTGGGCGCGTTGGGCCGGCGCAGGTTGGGCTTGCCCTCCGGCTGGTGCACATAATCCACGGTAAAGGCACCGCTCTTTTCAGCAAGCATACCCAGGATCTTTTCTGCCGTGGGAATGGAGCTGTGACGGAAGCCAGTGGTCGTGGTCACCACCAGTACTTTTTTTGGTTCAGCCAAGGCGGTCAGAGCCAGCCCGGCAGTCAATGCTACGGTAATTAATGTCTGTTTCATGGTTTTCTCTACATCAAGTTAATCGTTGTTTGTACAGGCAAACTGTATGCGATAACAATGGGACATTTCACCGAATTGTCCACAGTTAAATGAATTGAATTCCACCCATCATCAACGGCGGCGTGCACCCAATTATTGCTGTCCCAACAACTCCCTGCCCTGCACGAAAACCCGCAGAGCGGTCATAACATTATACTCCGGCACCTCCACCAGGCAGAAGGTGCGCGTCTTAAGGTGATCATTGCCCGGAAGAATCCCCGCAAAGCGGGCCGCCTTTTCGCTCATTTGGCTCCATGAATCCACCCATGAACGATGCGTCATCTGTGCGGCGCGAAAAGCGCCTTCCACCGGACGCAACGCAGAGCCAGCAAAGTTGGTTTTACCGGGTTGACGCACCACCTGATCCATTCCGACTTCGACTTCCGTCCCACCCAAGCGATAACGACCGGGTCCGGCCCCGGCAGCGGCCATGGCGTCGGTGGTATAAATGACCTTGTGCTGTTCAAGCAGGCGATGGAGCAGCCGAAACGGAATCGGCGACACATGAATGCCATCCGGGATCATGCTCACGGTCAATCCCGGAAGCGCACAGACGCGCCAGAGAATATTATCATGGCGATCCAGTTCCCGCGGACATCCGTTGGCCAGATGCGTGAAGCCAGTCGCCCCCGCATGAATGGCTGCCTGCAAGATTTCCAGGCTGGCGTTGGTGTGACCGAGGCTTACTTTGAAGCCCAATGACACCGCGAGCTTGATGGCGGCAATTGCGCCCTTGCGTTCAGGGGCGATGGTCAACAGCACGGGATCGTTGCCTGCCACCCGCCGCAATTGGCGGAGGTGCGCGGGCTTCGGGTCCAGCATCAGGCTGGGATTGTGCGCGCCATGATAGCCCGGCTCGGGCGACAGAAACGGTCCTTCCAGATGCCAGCCGGCAATGGCGCGCGCCAATTCGGGAGACGCAGCACGCAAACAGCGCACATGAGCCAACCGTTCTAACATGCGGTCCCAATCGTCCGTAATGAGCGTGAAAAAGAAGCGTCCGCAGGCATCACGCTGCAAAGAGCAGACCGCACGATGCAGCTCCTGTGCCGACAAATTGTCCTGCTGGAAATCAACGCCGCCATAGCCGTTGATTTGCGGATCAAAAAGCAGCGGTGCGATGAATAACGTCTTGTTCGGACGGACACTGGTGTAACGATCAATCCCCACGATCTGATCATCCCGCAAGTAGATCATCCGCGACTGGACATTCATGAAATCACGAACGCACAGGCGTTCGGTATGTTCTGGTATTTTATGCCGGGAGTACATGCTGGGTGGCGGAGTTGGCGTATTTTTCCTGAGCTCGGTATAAAACATCCACGATATTGCGGAGGTACTGCTCGTCGGTAATGCCTTCGGTGGCGTCGGGCGGAAAATTCACGATGCAGGAGTAGTGTTGCGCCATGCGGCTGAACAATTCCACGCGCGCCTCGGGCGTAAACGCATCGCGGCGCAGGATGGCTTGCAAAGCCAGCGCGGCTTCCGCCGGACTTACCCGCTGGCGCAAGCGCGCAACCAAATGTGGGTGCTGGCGAAGAGAATTAAACTTGCCGGAAAGGATTTGGTCGAGGTCCGGCTCGTTGACTTTCGGAAAGCGAACAACCACGGTGTTCGCCGCAAGGTCCCCCAATCGCTGGGCACGCGGCGATAACAGGCACGCAATCCCGCCCACCAGGTACACAAAGGGCAATGCGTCCACGAAACGCAGCAAGTTGCGGATCACAACCTGGCTGGGCTGGAGGCGCAACCCCTGGGCATCCACCACCCGCAGCCGCATCACGCGCTTGCCGATCGTTTGCCCGCGCCAAACCCATTCGAGCAGGATTCCATAGCCAATGGAGATGACGAAATAGCCGATCATCTGCACCGCGCCCGCCAAGTCGGGACTCAACCACGCCAGAAACATCAGCCCATAGCTAAGCAGGATGATCATCACCAAAATGCAGGCCAGATCAATGGACCATGCCAACATGCGAGTTACCGGGCTGGCCAGCAATTGGGAAAAGACAATCCCTTCCGGCGTCCGGATGCGCAGCGTGTTGGTGCGATCCACTGGCATTTTGCGGGATGCACTAGGGCTCCGAAAGGACCACTTTGAAGTCGCGGCGGCTGGTGATCGTCCGGCTATTTTTGGTGACCAAATCCGCCGCCAGGCTATACGCACCGGGCGCAATGGGCAGCGTCACGGTGAACACCACAATGTTCCGATCCAACGCGGCCACCGTCACCGGCTGCGTGGCGAGCACCGTGGTCTTGTCGCTGTTGGAAAACTTCAAGCGCACCTCGCCCTGCCACTCTTTGGGCTCGTCATTGGTCACATAGACGCGCACCTCGCGCTCGGTTTCCGGCGGAATGGTTTCGGCCCAGAAGTCCAACATGATGCCGACGGGGTTAAACGCGTCGCGCACATACTTCACAAAGTTTGGTTCCCACACCAAATGCTTTACGTCCGCCCAATGGTCGCTCGTGGCACCGCCTTCGGGGCGCGGGATGTCGCCACGGCGCGAATAGCCCAGCGAACAAAACTCCAGCACGCCCGCACATTGCCGATGCGCGCGCCAGAATTCGGTTTTGGCGGCGAGACATTTCGCCCAGAACTCCTGACGCTGGGCGGCGGTGCTGTTTGTGCCCAATTGGTTCGCGTAAACTTTGTCCGTGAGGCTGGTGGGTTCGCCTTTGCGGTTCAGCCAAAGCCAGCCGTACTCGTTAATGATGATGGGCACGTCCAGTTTTTTCTGTGCGGTCTGCAAACTGGGCGTCAGTGGCAGCTCCGGCATCTCGCTCATGCGAAACGGCTTCTTGCTTTGCCAATCACGGATGAATTGGTACGGGTGCGATTCCACGCAATCCGTCGGACTCTGCGGTTCGCCCCAGCCATTTTCCCAGGGACGCTGCGACAAATCCAAGCTGCGCACCGCACTCAGGGCTTTGCCCGTTTCAGCAGTGCTGCTTTCGTTTTGCGCGTCCCAAATGACCACGCAAGGATGGTTCCAGCGCTCGCGCATCCACTCCACGTATTCCGGAATGACGAGTTCCGCCTTGATCGGCTCCGGGCTGTCGCCGTTCGGCATCGCTTTGCCGCCCAGCAACCAGATCGGGAACTCATCCTGGATCAAAATGCCCTCTTCATCGGCGATCTCGTACCAGAACTCCGGCGGAAACCCGATGCAATAGCGCAGCGCATTCCAGTTCATCGCCTTGAATTTGCGGTGCATCGTCCGCACCCACGTTTCATTCCATGGCAGATCGCCGCGGTCCGCGTCTTCAAAGAAGCGGTACAGGGAAACATTACTGCCACGCAGATAGTACGGTTTGCCATTCAGCATCGCGCGCTTGGTGATCGGATCAAACTTGAAAGTTCGCATGCCGAACTTCACGCGCAGCGCGTCCGCTTCCGTGCTCAGCTTCAATTCGTAGAGGAACGGATCTTCCGGCGTCCACAAATGGCAGTTTTCAATGGGGATACTGAGCTTCACTCGCGCCAATTGATGCGCCGCCAAACGGATGACATGTGATTTCACCGCCCCGACCTCCTGGCGCAAGACCGCCTCGATGACTTCGCTGGACAACGTAAATGCACAGTTTGTTTCCCCCGCCTCAATCTCCACCACCACGCCCACGGCCTGCCGCGCAAGGTCCGGTACGGTCTGCACATTTACAATGCGCGGTGCACCGCTCAAAATGAGTTCCACCGAGTCGTAAATGCCCGGCATATATTGAAACTTCTCAAAGTCAAACCCGGTGGGCATGCCCGCCGGCAGGACGGTGCGGTCCGCACCGATGCGAATGACGATCTCATTGGCCTCGCCGTTTCCTTTCAGGAGCGGCCCGACCTTGAGCCACGCCGGGGTGAAGCACGGCAGATGTTCCCCGGCCTCCTTACCGTTGATCCACACCTTGGCACCGTACTGCGCCTTGTGGATTTTCAGCAGCGCCATGTCCGGCACAGGCCCATCGAGCTTGAAGGTGCGCCGATACCAGAACGCCTGCCGCAATTTGCTCGGCCGCCCGACCTCATTGAACACCGGACGCGCCATGTCAATCAGACCCGGCACCGCCACTTTGCGATAAAACAGCGTTGGGCACTTATCCATGACGCCTTCGCCGACTTCCCAAGCGCCGTTGAGGCTGACACGTTGCCGCGGCTCAGCGGCAATTACGGCACTGGCCAGGGCAATCGCCATTCCGGCCAGCGCAAGTTGTTTGATGATATGATTCATGGTCGTAATACTTTGATGCGGATGACCGTAAAGGAATTCCCCGGCAAATCACAGTGAATTATTGCGTCCTTGACCGGGAGATTTTTGCTACTGGGCGCGACCTTCATGGGTTGCGTCAGCGTATTCTCATCCTCGCCGCTGGCCGAGGTCAACTGCCACGCCCGCGCCTGCGTGGCGAGCGGCGCACTGCTCTCCAGCTTGATGTCCGTGGCCTGTGGGTCCGGATTCGTGTTCACCACCTTCACAATGACCTCCCGATTGGGGTCATCCTGCGTCGCCGACGCATAGACCGATTGCATGGTGGGCGCCACCACATCGTGAATGAGCTGGTTATCCAAGAAACACTTGATGTGATTGTCCGCCAATTCCAAGCGAATATCGTACCAACGGTTCAGCTCAATCCGGCCGGGCACTTCCCGCCCCACGATGCCGCCGATCTCAATCCCATGGCGTGTGTTCCCACAACCGCCAAGGTTCCACCACGACTTGCTACTCTGATCCGGCATCCGGAACGGAATGAGGAATCCCTCCGCGCCGCCCAGCTTCCGCGCCTTGAGCGTGTACGTGTAATTCGTCCACGTCTTATCGCCAATAATGGCGCGGACATTTTCCTTGAGGCTGTGTTGCTGCAACACGCCGCCCTGCACTTTCCAATCCCCGCCGAATAACTTCCAGCCTTTGGTGCCGTCCGCAAAGTCCGTGCTGAACAGCGTTTGCCCATTGCATATGACCTTCAAGTCTTTGAACTCCGCCTGCGTGAGCCACGTGCCCACCCCGAGCGCCCCGCCGTTGGGACTGCTGCTGATGCTCTTCGCCTGGACCGTCACCGGCAGCACCGCCTGGCCGCGATGCTCCGCAAACAACTTCTGCACATAATAACTGGGCAACCCGTACGCGCGATAACTGTCGTAGCAGATCAGATCGGGGTTCCAGCGCTTGTGATTCACGTTCGCGAACAGCGGCGCGTACGACGCCATCGCCACCACCTCCCCATTGCGCTCCATCCCGGTCATGAATGCTGCCTCACCGATTGCCCCGCGCAGGTTCCCCTGCCCGCACCCTTGCGTCACGGCGTATTCGCCCACATAAATTTTCGGCCCCTTCCGGTCATAGCCGTCATACTTGCCCGCCTGCTGCATGAAGAATTCCGGCGTGCTGTAATAATGCTCATCCACGATGTCCGGCATCGGGTTCGTGGGGCAACCGCTCCAGACATTGGCGATCAACTGCATTTGCGGATACCGCGCCTTGATGGCCTTATGGAACAACTGCCAGCGCTCATGATACGCCGGGCCGCCATTCTCGTTGCCGATCTCCAGATAACGCAGATTGAACGGCGCCGCGTGTCCGGCCTGCACCCGCTTGAATCCCCACGGGCTGTCCGTGGGTCCGTTGGCGTATTCAATGGCGTCCAACGCATCCTGCACATACTCGCTCATCTGCTCCATGGGCACATTCTCCCGATGCGACATCCCGCAATTGATGACAAACAGCGGCGCAGCCCCGAGATCCTCGCACAGTTGCAGATACTCATGATACCCCAGCCCATGCGTGGCCTCATACTGCCAGATATTATACTGCGTGCGCCGTTCCGAGATGTCCCCGATCGTCTGCTTCCAGCGATACGCCTTATCCATCGTCTCCCCCTCCACCCAACAACCGCCGGGGAACCGGATAAACGCCGGCTTCAACCCCG
Organism: Verrucomicrobiota bacterium; assembly: GCA_037139415.1. Taxonomy (NCBI): domain Bacteria; kingdom Pseudomonadati; phylum Verrucomicrobiota; species Verrucomicrobiota bacterium. Next base: position 17,919 of record JBAXGN010000154.1, read on the forward strand.
CCAGCATCTCCATCAAATCCGCCCGCATCCCGTGTCCCTTCCACGTCTCCTTGGGGAACAGTGAAACCATATCCAGCCAGAACGTGCCGGGGCGCGTGGTGCTGATCACCAGCCGCGCGCGCGGATCCGTCCCCTTGCTCTTCAGCGCAAATGAGAATTGCTTCCACTCATTGCTCAACGTGTTGATGCGTTCCTCCGCATACACCACCCCATCCTGGCTTTCCAACGTCACCGCCAGCGGCCCGCTGAAAGCCGCCTCGCCCCGCACCTGTAGCGAAAGCGTGTACTGCGCCCCTTTCTTCAACGCCATCCCCCAATAACCAGGATTCATCACCCCCGCGCGCCCGCTGCCGATGTCCTTCACCGCCACCTTGAGCGCATGTGGATTCTTCGCGCTCACCGGCTTCTCACTGTCCACCGATAACTCCACCTCCGCCATCCCACTGCTGACCGTGAACCAGTGGATTGGCTTCTCCGCATCCTCAAACGACCGGTTGCGCACCAGCTCGGCGTAAATGCCGCCATCCGCGGACAAATTGATATCCTCAAAGAACAACCCCCAGAGCATCGGGCTGACCCGCGCCCCCGGTTGGTTGGCGTTGATGGAGATCGTGGCGGCGGGTTGCGCCCCCACGCCGAATTGCAGCAAGGAACAAACTGCCAGCATGCCAAGCAAACGTTTCATAAAATGTCTAAGCCCAACCCTACCCGAAACCCCGCCTCAGCGGAAGCGGATATTTTCCATTGACCCGTGGGGCCTTTTAAAAGAGGGTCAGCACCATGACGAACAACTGGAAACCGGAAACAATGAACGAGACGGGAGTTCAGTAATACTGTTAGGCCGCTCCTGTTATGAAGCTCACCAACGATAGCTATGTCATCTTGATTGGCACTAAAAACTTCACAGAGCGTTACTATCGGGACAAGACCGGTTGGCTAAAAGTCAGCGCACGTGGACGGACGTTCCGAATGACGGCAGAGCAGGTTTTGAATCACGTCCTGCCTGCGGTAGCCGGCATCAAACCAAATCTGACCATTAAGGTGGAGCATCACGACTCACTCTCCCAAAATGAACGAACGGCCTAGCAAGTCGTCGGAGCCAACCGCCGCTCGCGCTGTCCGTTCCGCTGCGTGGGCCACGGTTTCTGGTCCGGCGTGGCTCAACTTTTTTCGTTCGGCTCTATGAAGTCGCTGCCGCTAATCCTAATTGCTCTGGTGCTTCTGGGATCTCCTGTGTGGATCTCCGTTTTGATCGCGCTGCTCCGGAGGCCAGCGTTAGGAGCAGTGAGTTGGTTGTGTGCTCTGCAGGTGGTTCTGGCCTTTTTGGTTTGGTGGTTCTTTTGGGGTGGCGGAATCGGTGGAGAGGCAAATCTGTCCGATTCCTTACAACTCGGCTTCATTTGGACACTCCTGCCGCTAGCGGTGGCGGTGTTCCGCTTTTGCCGTCGGGATGCCGAACGAGGCGCTTCACCAGGTGGCAACCCCGCAGCGCCGGCTGGCAATTCGAGAACCACGGAGGGGCCGCCATCGGTGAGCTAAACGTTAGGATAAAAGATGATCGCTTTACTGGCTCTAGTCTTTGTTGGCATCGGCAGTGTTATCGCCGGGGCGATCTTAGCCTTCCGGGGCAACCGAAAATGGCCCGCGTTCCTGCTCGGCGGTTTTGGTCTCTTCTGTCTCGCGGCTGTAGCGACCATAATCTTGGCCTTGTCTCACTTCGGCGAAGCACCACGAGACTGAAATGCATATCCTCACAAGTCACTGCACGCCACGACGGTTGGCGGTTCAGTTCCGCTTCGCGGGCCACGTTTTCTGGTCCGGCGTGTGTGAGTTCATGCGTTAGCTCCGTAACGGTGCCTCAAGGATTGTTCGGAAAGGCCTTGCCTCAGCCTCTCTGGCACCCGCTCCAGGGTGATTCGGCTTTTTTCTGTGTTTCCGGTGGTCGCGCCCCGTGCCCCTCGCGACCGACCGTATAAGCTTTCAATCCTTCGGAGTATGAATGCCAGTTTACCGATTTTGACGTTTTTACCCT
>JBAXGN010000155.1 GCA_037139415.1 Verrucomicrobiota bacterium
GAGGCGGGACTTGCACCCGCTGGCCTGTCAAAGATCGAAGGCTGCACCAGAAAGGTTCAGGTAATTGCCGTCAAGCAGACCTTGCTCCACCAATTCAAAAACGCATAAAAGTAACAACGGCTTGTGGGGAGCGAATCTTTCGTTTCCGAGTCCGAGCTTCTTGTTCACGGCTGGTTTGAGGGACGTCAGCTTCCGAAGCCATTCACTGTTCATTTTCATGACCCTTCCTTTCTTTTTTGATTCGCCTAATCGCGTGCCTGCCATGGTTTGGCCCGTATAGCGCCAATTGCACCGCATCCAGCAGCGTCGTCTTGCCGCCGCCGTTCATGCCGCCAAATAAAACGATCGGCCTCCGGTCATCGTTCGGGGCCAGGACCGCCTCCTGCCGCCCCCCGTACACCCCGAAATTGTTTAAGGCAATGGAGTCTAAGATCATGTTTCCGCTTTTCCTTCCTGTAATTGGGCTTTTAACTCTTCCTTCGACGGCAGATAAAGTTGGTACCGGCTGGCAAATATATTCGTGCTGCCCTCGGGCAATGTCATCTCCACCAGGGCGTCATTCTTCGTCTTGCAGAGCAGTATCCCAATGGTCGGATTCTCGTCCGTCGTTTTGACTTCCCGGTCGAAATAGTTCACATACATCTGCACCTGACCCAAGTCCTGGTGGGTCAATTCCCCTATTTTTAAATCCACGACCATAAAGCACCTCAACAGCCGGTTGTAAAACACCAGATCCACAAAAAAATGCTTCTCCGCAAACGTGATCCGGAATTGCCGGGAGTGGAAAAGAAATCCCTTGCCCAACTCCAACAGAAAATGCTCCAGCTTGTCGATGATGGCTTCCTCCAATTCCGATTCCGAATAGCTCGGCCGCCCGTGCAATCCCAAAAACTCCAGGATGTACGGGTCTTTTATCGCATCCTCCGCCGTGGTCACCACTTGCCCCTCTTGGCTCAGTGCCTGAACCGCCCCTTTGTCCCGGCTCAACGCCAAACGCTCGTACAGCCCGGAATTGAACTGCCGCTTCAATTCCGCCAGCGTCCAGGTCTCTCGCCCCGTCTCAATCTCATAAAACTTTCTCTCCGCATCGTCCCCGATTTGCACCAGAAACGCATAGTGCGACCAACTCAAACGCAACTCGGTGGCCACTCGACTCAGCGTGCTTCTGCTCGCTTGCCCGGCCCAGGGGGATAATTGTGCAGAGGCCGTCTGCATAATTTCATCTGCCTGGCCATCAACCGTTTGCAATAGTGCAGACGGCGTCTGCAGAATCCCGCGATACGTGAGGTAGAATTTCTTGAACAACTGGAGTGACCGATACGAATACCCCCGCCGGCCCTTGGCCGAAAGCGCCTCCGCCAGTCGCTGCACCAGTTGCTCTCCGTATTGCCCGCGATCCAACCCATGTTGCTCGTATTCCACGATGTGTCGACCCAGGAGCCAGTTCCTCACCACCAGCCCCCGGTCAATGGACCGCGTTGCCTGCTCTCGCAACTCCGCATCCGTTCCTTCCATCAATGCCACTAGCTCATTAAAATTCATCGTCAATTCTCTCCATGGTGAAAAACTGCACCTTTTGCGCCGCTTTGCGCCGCGCGCCTTGAATCCAGTGATGCTTCAACTTGGCCGGTCCACGTTGGATGTTCAATGTTCATGCCGTCGCCCTAAAACAGCGCCTTCGGCTCCCCCGCCGCCGGCGTAATTCCCGCAACCGCAGCCCACCGCAGCGTGCGCACGCGCCATCCCTTCAACTGGCCCATCTCTGCGTAAAAATTCTTTTGCAGATGTTTTTTCAGCGGCAACAGTTCCACAAAATGCGACCATCCCAATAGTGTCCGCAGTGCGGACACTATCCGCCTGTCCGAAAACACCTCGGTGAGCGCTATCATCCGGGCCAGATTCCGGGGCCTGAAGCCTTCTCCAAACTCGGGAGCCACTTTTGCCGACAGTGTCGGCAAAATCTCCTCGCCATACTCCGCTCGTTTGTCTTTGAGAATGTCCTTGCGGATTCGTTCACCGACCTTCCAGTAAAGCATCATCAGGGCCGTGTTCACGCCCCGTGCCACCGTCTGCCGCGCCGCTTGGTGCCGGCGCATCGGTGTTTTGTCACTCGTTCCAAACATGATTCAAGCGTTGGTTACGGCCGAGATAATATTAGTCCTGCTGCATCTTTGCCAGCAGAATAGATGCACTCCCCATGATGACGATTTGAATTTTCACCAAATACTCGTTTACCTCGATTGCAACGCCACCACGCCCCTCGACCCCGAGGTCGAGCCGGTCCTGCTACATTTCCTCCGCGAGGATTATGGTAACGCCGGCAGCCGCACCCATGAGTTCGGCAATCACGCCAAACAAGCCGTCCAGCATGCCCGCGACCAAATCGCTGCGGTCATTAAGTGTCATCGTGAAGAAGTCATTTTCACCAGTGGTGCCACCGAAAGCAATAACCTCGCCATCCTGGGCTTGCGGGAACATGCCGCGAAAACCGGTCGCAAACACATTGTTTCCACCACCATCGAACACAAGGCCGTATTGGAACCGTTGGAGCACCTCACCCGGCAGGGCTTTGACGTCACCCTCATTAACCCGGAACCCGATGGCGCGGTGTTGACGCAGCAGATTGCCGCCGCGTTGCGGCCCGATACCCTTTTGGTCTCCGTCATGCACGTCAACAACGAGACCGGCATCATCCAGCCCATTGGAGAAATCGCCACTGCCTTGGCCGGCCACGAGGCCTTTTTCCATGTGGACGCCGCCCAGGGTTTCGGCAAACGCATTCCCGACCTCCAAAACCCTCGCCTTGACCTCATCAGCCTGAGTGGCCACAAACTTTATGCCCCCAAAGGCATCGGGGCGCTGATCACCCGTCGCCGGGGCTACAGCCGTCCGCCGCTGACCCCGTTGGTGCTCGGCGGTGGCCAGGAGCGCGGCCTCCGCCCCGGCACCCAGCCCGTTGCCCTCATTATGGCGTTCGCCAAAGCCGCCGAAATCGCCCAACGCGACCTGGCGAAACGCGAAAAACGTTGGCTGCAAATCCGGCAAGCCGCCTTGGCTGCCTTCCAATCCTTGGGCGGCATCCCTACGGGCGACCCAGCCAAAGCCCTGCCCAACACCTTGAATATCGCCATTCCGGGCCTCGATTCCGAAGCCGTCATGGTCGCCCTGAAAGACGTGATCGCCATCTCCAACGGCTCCGCCTGCACCTCCCAGAACTACACCGCCAGCCACGTCCTCACCGCCATGGGCCTGTCCGAAGACCATATCAAAGGTGCCCTCCGCCTCTCCTGGTGTCATTTAACCCCGGACGTGGATTGGAATTCCGTGATAGACCATTTGAAGCCGCTGCTGTAACCATGAAACTGATAACTGATAACTGGTCATCATTCCGCATTCCGAAATCCGCAATTGAATCAGTCGCCTAACAATCGGTTGGGCTGTTCATAATCCGCTCTGAAGCGTGGGAACGCTTTGAGCGAGAAGGTAACCGCCACGGTAACCTCGTCCTTGCCACCCACGTTGGAACGCATGCGGAGCGTCAGCGCCGCCGTCCAACTGCGCAGGTCGCGGTACACCGTATAATACTGCTCTTGCATTTTTCCCAGGTGCGCTTCGAAATGGTGGGAGGTGCGGAAGGCCCAATTTTCGTTCAGGCGATAATAGAACTGGGTGTAGTACAGGTTTTGCCGGTCAGTAATGCCATAGAACGGATCGCGGCACATGAAACGATTGCCGACTGCGAAGCTCCATACCTCGTCTGGTGTCAGGGTCAACCGGTGATCCAATTCCCTGAGTTTGCTGTTCTGGGTATCAAACCGGGTTTCCTGCGAAAGGGTAATCCAGGAACGCGGGCTGAAATCCAGTTGGGAATACAAATCGCCAAAAGAACTCTGCTGGCCGCGCGGTCGGAGGCGGCAATCCGAGGCCAGCATCCAGTTGATCAGATTTTCCACCTGCCCCTCCCGCTTGGTCTGGATTTTGTTGCGCAGGCCAAGGCGGAACACATTCTGCGAATCCACTCCATCTATCGAGTTGTAGTCCGGATACTCGATGGGTAACATGCGGTAGCTGGGAATTTCGTAATCAAATTGTGGCAATTCGGAAGGCCGGGCGCTTGGGGTGGGCACATACACGTAATTGATCGAAGGCGTGAGGATGTGGCGGATACCCTTGACATCCAGCAGGGAGTTTTGGGCGGCGGGCCATACGCGGGACAGTTTGGTGGACAGTTCCGCGCCAGTGTTAAACACCCCGCGCGATTGATCGGTGGTGGTGGCACCGGGACCGTCTGCCGCGCTGTACGCCGTGAAGCGTCCGCCCACTCTCGGGGACACATTCAGCCAGCCAAAATAATTTTGCGGCAGGGTTATTTGATGGTAGGTGTCTCCGCGGCTCGCGGAATATTTGCCCAGGGTGTCATACGAGAACAACCGGCGATACCAGCCGAACGAACTCTCGCTGTCGTAATAGAACGGGGATTCCCCGAGCTGCTGGCGAAAACCGGTGAGTTTGATGTCCGGCAGCCGTTCCACGGTGTCGTTGAACCGGTTCAGCCGGGTCATGCCCAGGCCGTTGAGGGACCAGTTGCTCCAACGATGCTCAACTTCCAGAAAGGAACTGGGCTGGACATTTTCCTGGTACTCGCCTTCAAAGAAGTCATGGATCATCTGTTGATCACTTTGATAACGGGCCACCAGCCGGGCGGTGGTGTTGCTGTCGATGGTGAGCGAGTGCGTGTATGAGAATCGTTCGCGGTCCGTGCCGATTTCCCGGTTGCCGGGCAGCGGCGTGCGTCCGGCATCTGTATCGCGGGTATAGTAATAATTCAGTTGACCTTCGCCGAGGCGTCCAAGATGCATGTTTAAATCCGGCCCGACTGCCGGGCCGCGATTCACGCGATAATCCAAGTGCATGGCACCGTCCAGCTTATCATTCCAATACCAGTGGTACGTGCTATACAGGAATGGCCCGAAAGTGCTGCGGTAGCCCGGGGTGAAATCCCAATAATTGACATGCTTGCCCAGCGGACGCCGATAGTACGGGAAATAAAACACCGGCACCTTGCCGATATACAGCGTGGCGGAATGCGCCTCCACGTATCCATTGGGCACGATGATCAGCTTTCGGGTCCGAATGCGTTGAAACGGCTCCGAATAATCATCGGTGGTGAGGTAGGCGCCGTAGGCGACATAGGTGTTGTTGGATAACTGCGAAGTAACCGAGCCCCCCGACACGAACAGCGGCGCTTGGCCGCTGCGGAAATTCGTGGCCAGCAGGAAGCGGTTCTTATAATCATATATCACCTGTTGGCCCAACCAGGTCTGCCCCTCGCGTACCAGCCGTACCTGGCCCTCCGCTTGCAGGGTGGTGTTGGATTGGTTGATGCTGACCCGCATGGCAGTCAACACCATGTCGCGGTACTTCACCATGACGCCATTGGTGCCCGTGGCAGTGCCCGAGGGCAGGTCATATTCAAACTCGCCGTTGAAGTTCAGGGCCTCCACGGTCAATTCGGGCACAGCTTCAGCCGCGTATCCCGGCCACCGGCCGACACACGCGCACAACCCGACCAACCAAATAGAAATCCATCGCATCTGGGCGTTCAAAGTAACCAACCTGTCGCCTCATGCCAAGCGTGATTTCTCAACAACTTGTTGCAGCCAACATGGCGCTGCGGATCAGCAACGGCCGTTTGCCGGAGTTCCATCGAATGGCCGGTTAAACTTGTTCACCGGCGAAGGCAGATGGTGATTCGGATCGGTGAATAACTTTCGGATGAGTTTGGAAAATTATCGTATTTTCCGGGCTGCCACAGCATCAAGCCACGCCTGCCCGCAGCGGCTTTCGGTGAATAACTTGTGCATATCATTTTCTTGTGAATTGCGTGTGATATGTTACCTTATTACCAGTTCATTGAAAGAACCGGGTTGTCCGTCGGCGGACGCAAGAAAGCAGGCGGGAAGCGACTCGAGGATACTCCCAGGTGACTGGGGAAAGATCGGACCAGGCTGGTTGGTTTGGTCCCTCTCAAGCCGGATCGCAAGGTTCGGGGGCGGAGGCAGGATTCACCAGCTCCTCTGGCAGCGGTCGCGCGCTGTCAGTTACGCGAAAATAGGAGCTGCGCGGTCAGGGACGATGAGAAGCCGTTCCGAGCCGGGTGAAGTAGCCTTGGCTGGTTTCGGGCCGGGGCGAATCGCAGTTACCCAGAGGGTAATTGGTTGCTACTGTGAGTCAGCACGGTGAAGGTGACGCTGGCGGAGCCGCTGGAAGGCGGGGCCGCCCAAGAAAGACGCCGAAAGGCGGGATAAAGAGCGATCCGGCACCGGGGGGAACACGGGGTCCAGGCAAGGCCCGTGAAAAACCTCCAAGACGCCAGCGATCCTAAAAACGGGACCGCTGGCCGGTGAGAGAATGCAACCTGAGAGTTAAGAGGTCAGACCCGTGGCACCGGGCCAACGCACTGCCAACCGCAGTGGCCGTCCTGGTGTGAAGGGGTTAAGACGCGGAAAAGCTATCACAAGCGTGTCTTGACCTGGTCTGCCGGCCGGTGGCGCAACCACCAGTCGAAGCGGGCTAAGAGGCCTCACTCGATAATTCAGTGTCCGCAAGGCGCTGGACGGCCCTGCTATGAGGCCGAAAACTCCGCTTGCCGTGGAGAATGGCGTCGGGAAGCCGGCAGCCTTTAAGGCGCCTAATGCCGGTCCGGGAAAGAGAGCATGGCGAACTCCCATCCCCCACTTTTGTCCCGGTTGGGCCGCAAGGTCTGGCCGGGACATTGTGTTTTATTATTGGCCAAGTTCAATTCCACTTTCCGCTAGTATTTGCGCAGCAAATCCAGAAATTTGCGATCCACCTTGTGGTCGCCGACGATTTCATACTGCACATCGGTGCGTTCGCTGTCCAGCACCCCAAAGCTGCCGCGGAAATTCCATAATGACCAACCCCAGCCGGCTTGCTGCCAATTTTGCAGGCAGTCTTCCGCCCAGCGCAAGAAAACGTCGTGCGGCGTCTTGTTATACGCGCCCCACTCGCCGACGATAACGCCGACCCCTTTGTTCTCCAACTCCTTCCACGGCACAATGCAATTGTCCCAAAGCCATTGCCGGTCCTGGTATTTCATATTCAGGAACGCCGGACCGTTGGCCTGCGGCGCATAGCGGAACGGTTCTGGTTTCTTGCCAAAGGCGAGATCCAAGGGGAGCAGGTCCTCACGGGGGGAGGATGCCGGTTTAAATCCGAGTTCGCTGATTTCCAGCCAATCGCCCGAGGTAACCTGGATCTGCACCTGCTTGGTACCGGCGGGTACCACGGTTTCATAATCCCGGTCATACATATTCTGGTACACGTTATACTTCGGGTGCAGGATGGCCGTCTTCCATTCGCCCTTGCCTGGACCACACTTGAATTGCTTTTCCAAAACGATTTTATCGTCTGCCGTCACCCGCAAATTGGCGGCGGAGGACACCACTTTGACATGCAGGCGCAACGTGGTGGCCTCGGCAAATGGGCCTTCGATCACCATTGGGTGCGAGCCCTCCGGCTTGGCCGGGCTGAGCAAACAGCCGGAGGCGGAGAGGGGCCGCGGCCAGACGGGCACCGGGTAGCGTTCGCCGCCCGTCCAACTCGCCTTGTAATGGCTGATCTCCATCGGCGTATAACCACGGGTCGCCTCGGCCACGCCCGCACCCTTGAGTTCCGGTGAAGCCACTGTGCCCCATTGCAACCCATCCGCGATGACCAGCCGGTTGGGATCCTCTTTGTGAATGGCCGTCGCCAATAGGCGCACAACCTCGGCATATGTTTTCGCATCAACACCCGCCGGTTCATTCATCAAGTTGAAGCTCAGCCGCTCGCTGGGGATGCCTTTATAGCGCTTGGCAAAGGTGCCCCAGTGCAGAGCGCAAACCCGCTGCGTTTCCGGATCCGTCCAGACACTGGTTTTCTCCGCCGGCTTGGCGACCGTGTAACCAGGCGCACGATGAAAATTCAGGCAGACATGGACGCCGTACTGGCCGCCCCACGCGACTGCCTGATCAATTTCTTTGAGCGTGGGCTCGTCAAATTCCTCCCAGTTGCCGTTCTTGATCCAGAGCCGGTAATCCATGGGCAACCGGACAAAATTAAAGCCCCATTGCGAGATCAATTTGAAATCCTCTTCCACAAATGGTTTCCGCCCGCTGCCCAACTGGAACTTCTCCAACAGATTAAACCCGCGCCAGCGTGGTAACTTCTCCGGGCTGGCCGGCAGCCATTGCGGTTGCGCGTCCGGTGCCGCCGCTAGCGAACTGGCCGCTACGAGTACCATGAATAAGTTCTGTAAGTGCGTCATGCGACGACTATGCCTTAACTGCTCCTGCTTAGCCATGATTTTCAGCCGAGGGATTTTGCCGAAAAACGATCTGGCTAAAACACAACCACCGGAAGCTGCTGCTATGTTTACTTGGCAGGTTAGGTTTGACCTTTTCCGCGCTGTACTTCATAAATCACCCCCATGAATCATCAGACCACAACTTATTGGCAACGCAGCGCGCTTTGCGCGGCGTTATTCTCCTTCACTGGCGCGCTCGTGGCGCAGGACCTCCAACCCATGAGCCTCCCACCGGCGCAATTCACAGGCGGCAAACCGTTCATGCAAGTGTTGCAGGAACGCAAATCCACCCGCGAGTTCACCGCCGAGGCGCTGGAGTCCCAAACGCTGGCCAATCTGTTGTGGGCCGCTTATGGCACCAACCGCCCGGATGGGCATCGCACCGTGCCCTCCGCCATGAATTCCCAGGAGATGGACCTCTACGTGTTTACCGCCACCGGTGTTTACCTGTACGATTCCAAGCTCAACCAACTTACCCCGGTGAAGGCGGGGGATCTGCGTCCGAAATTGAGCGGCCAAGCCTATGTCAAACAGGCGCCGGTCAGTTTGTTATACGTCGCGGATCTGGCGCGTTTGGTCAAGGCCAAGCCGGAAGAGAAGGATTTCTATGCCGCAGTGGATACCGGGTACGTCAGCCAGAACGTGTATTTGTTTTGCGCAAGTGAAGGGTTGGGAACCGTGGTGTATTCCGTGTCGGGCACCCGCGCCGAACTGATCAACCTGCTGGGATTGCGCCCGGAGCAAAAGCCCATCCTGGCACAGTCCATCGGCAAGCCGAAGGCGAAATAGCGCTGCCTCAAAGGCGGCCAGATATGCGCAATGTCAATAATAACGTGTGGCTTTGGGTGGCTGGACTAGGCCTGTTTTTCGTTCTTTGCACGGGGGCGGCCAACCTACCGGCCATGATGCCGTCTCCTGCCGTGACCAACGTCAGTCAGGAACTTCGCCTGCGCAGCTTTCTGCCCGGTCCATCCGTGTGTCGTGCCGGGCAGCCAATACCGATTCATGCGGTGATTGAGAATTCCGGGGATGCCACCGCCAACCTTGATATCCAGTTGGGGTTGCCGCAATTCGTCAGGCTCGTTAAAAGCAATCTCGGTGCGTCGGTGTCTCTTCAGGGCGGCGAGGAAAAAACACTGACTTGGGAAGTCGAGGCCAAGGAAGCCATATCCTCTCAGTTGGCGTTGCGCATCAATCAGCACGGCAAACCGTTGACCAACGCGTCTTTGCCAATCCTGTTTCTGGCCCCCGTGGCCATCAGTAAGTCACCCTATATTCCCGAGCCGGTCCCGGCACCCACGCAAATCCTGGTGGGCGCGCATCACTGCCCCTTGTGGGAGGCGGACAAATTCAACCTCTGGGACAATGTACTCAAGCATGCCGAGCGCACGCCCGCGCTGGGATTCTATGCGCAGGAAAGCCCGGAAATCTCGGATTGGGAAACCAAATGGGCGGTGGAGCATGGCATCTCCTTCTTCGTCTATTGCTGGTATCGCGCCAGTCAGGGCGGGCCGGTTACCATGCGTTACGGCAGCGCCATCCATGACGGGCTCTTCAAATCCAGGTTTCAGAGCAAGATGAAGTTCACCATCATGTGGGAAAATCAAAATCGCGGCGTGGCGGGGGTGGCGAACGAGCCGGACTTGATGAATAACCTGCTGCCCTTCTGGCTGGAAAACTATTTCAAACACCCGAGCTATTTGAAAGTGGACAACAAACCGTTGCTGTTCATTTATCGTCCGGAATTTCTCGTCAAGGACCTGGGCGGGGTAGCGCAAGTGCGATCCGCATTGGACAAGATGCGGCAGACCTGCAAAGCGGCGGGGTTCGACGGCCTGTACCTCTTGGGCGAGTACCGGGGCACCAATCCAGTGCCGCTGCAATTGATGAAGCAACTGGGGCTGGATTATTCGTTTGCGTATTGCTGGTATGTGCCGAACAGCCCTTCGCCGGCACAAGCCATCGAGACGCAGATGCAATACCTCCGGAAAACGCAGGACCTGGGTATTCTGCCGCAAGTGCCGACCATTTCACAGGCTTGGAGCGGCTGGCGCGATGAGGGCAGCATCTGGAAAATTCCGCCCGCCGATTTTGCGACGCTCGCGCAGCAGGCCAAAAACTTTATCACCACTCTACCAACCAACCAACTGGGCAGCCGGATGCTGCTGCTGGATAATTGGAATGAGTGGGGGGAAGGGCATTACCTGGCACCGTATCGCGAGTATGGCTTTGGGTATCTGGACGCGGTGCGCCAAGTCTTTGCTTCCGCCAATCCGTCGCACACCGATCTGCTGCCGGAAGACATTGGCATGGGACCCTACGATACCGCGTTCCGAACCCATCAAGCCACGGAAGACAACCTTCGCCGGTTGCTCTTCAAAAAAGTGCGTAAAGCCGGTGCCACGGAAGACGGCTTGGTGGGCTGGTGGGCGTTTGACGAGGAAACCAACGCGCCGGTAACCCTCGATTATTCGGGCAACCGCATTGGGGCAACGCTTCACGGGTGTGATCGCGCGGCGGGCATTGATGGCCGGGCGCTGGTTTGCAATGGCGGGTGGGTGTTGGTGGGGAACCACACGTCCCTCTCGTTGACCTCCACCTTGACCTTGGAATGCTGGGTGAAAACCGAGGTGGCTGGACAGGACAATAAATGGTTCATCAACCGGGTTTATGGCGGTGGCGCCGCTTCGGGTTATCGCCTGGGCATCCTGCAAGGCAAACCGTGTTTTGAAGTGCCGCTGACGAATTTCAGCCATCACCTGACGGCATCCATCCCGCTGCCCACCGGCCGCTGGGTACATCTGGTTGGCACGTTTGATGGCCAAACCATGCGCCTCTACGTGGACGGCCAGGAACGTGGCGCCATGGCTAGACCGGGACCGATGAAACCCAATGCGTTTCCGATCTGTATGGGGAACTACGCCGAAAATCACTCAGCCCATTTTACCGGGCTTTTGGACGAAGTTAAACTGTACTGTCGCGCCTTAAGCCCGGAAGAAATCCAGACGCACTACCGGGCTCTAGCGGATAAAGCCGGGCCGTGATCCAGAAGCAAAATTTTCGCATTCCTTCGCATGATTAACGGGCAAAATCCTCATCTTCCGGCTCTCAATCTTTTTGCTCATAAATTTTTCTGCCATGATTTTGGATGTTTTTCTGCAAAAGTTTCCCGTCCCGGTTACGGTCTTCGGTTTTCCGCACTTGTGCCAAAAAATCTTTGCCAAACAGTTTTACCACAATTTCAAAACTACACCATTACCCTCGGCGTAGCCGACGACGTCAGTCGGCGCAAACAAAACAACCGCAGATCAGTTCATGATGCTGTTGTGCCACCCAGAAACCGTTCGTTGCGCTTGGGGTCGGTGTGGAGTATTGTTGAATGGGTAGCCTTGGTGTCGAAACGTAATGAATGCCAGTCCAAATAGCCCGTCCGCAATAGCCGCCTCGGTTGCTTTCACGGCTAAAGCGCCGGTGGTGAACTCGGCGGTTTTGCGCGATGCCGCCAATGGCAACCCGGACGAAATGCGTGCGTTGGCGGAAATCTATCTGGCCCAAGCTGATGAAAGCATGGCCAAACTGGCCGTTACCGTGCAGGCTGGAACCGCCAGGGATGTCTGCCGCCTGGCTCATCGCCTGGCCGGCGGCAGCGCGAGCTTTGGCATGATCGGCATCATTGCGCCCTTGCGCGCCCTGGAGCAGTTGGGCAAGCAAGGTCAATTGGAAGGCGCGCAAACGTTATTGGCCCAGGCCAGCCAGCAACTGGAAGCCATCCGGCATTGGCTTCACGAACACGCCATGCATTCGAACAACCACCACCTCACCACCCATCCATGAACGAAAATAACATTCGCGTTTTATTTATTGATGATGATCCCAGTTTGTGCCGGCTCATGAAAGCCTACCTGGGCGCGGATGTCCGTCAGCGTTTTGAATTGGCTTGCGTCGGAAGCCTGGCAGATGGAATGAAATGGCTGGGCGAACACGAAGTGGATGTGGTGCTGCTGGACCTTGGTCTGCCGGATAGTTCCGAGGAGAAGACTTTTCTGGAACTGCGGATGGCCTTCCCGGCCTTGCCGGTGGTGGTGTTCACCGGTCTGGACGATGCCGATCTGGGCGCGCAGTTGGTGCAGTCGGGCGCGCAGGATTTTCTGGTGAAGGGGCAAATCAATGGCCCGTTGGTGTGCCGCACGCTGCGCTATGCCATGGAGCGCAAACGATTGCTCAATGAGTTGCAGATGGCTTTGACGGAAGTGCAAACGCTCAGTGGCTTGCTCCCCATGTGCGCCAATTGCAAGCGCATCCGCGATGACAAGGGCTATTGGAACGAAGTGGAAAATTACATTCAGAAACGCTCCGGCTTTCGCTTCACCCACGGCCTGTGCCCAGAATGCGCTCCCAAGTTCTTTCCATTCACCGATGCTGATGCAAAACCCAAGGAGTGATCCCTTGCGATTTTGCGTCGCCGATGCCCGCCGGATTTTCCGGTAATAATCGTGTCATTCACCGGGATTCCGTGTTATATTCCCGGGCGATTTAATATGCGATCAGGACACCAAAGACGATTTACCGATGAACGCCCCGCTTACCGCGACGACCGGCGGCGGGAGCAACCGCGTTGGGATGAAGGCTACGCGCCGCCCTTGACGGAAGAGGAAAAACGCGCGCTCTGGCTGCCCATCGCTGCCAAAATCATCGGCAAATGCAGCCGGGATTTGCCGGCGGATGCCGCGTTGCGCGAGGCCTTTCGCGAATCCGAAGGCATCACCCGCACCGAATCGCGGGCGATCAGCCAGGCCGTCTTTGCCTATTTTCGCTGGCTCGGGTGGTTGCACCATGATTGGTCCATCCAACACCAGATCAGCCAGGCACAGGAATTGGAGGAAAAATTCCGCACCCAACCCAATGCGTTTTCCGCAACCGATTTGCGACGGGCGATTCCTGAATGGATTCAGGAGCAACTCTCCGTCACCCCGGGTTGGCTGCGGGCCTTGCAGCAACCTCCCACGCTCTGGTTGCGCTCGCGCAAAACCTCCAACAATTCCCTCCAACAACGCTCCTTTGACGCCAAGCCCGGTCCCCTGCCCCAATCCATTTCCTATTCGGGTTCCCTGGACCTGTTTCGCCTCCCGGAATTTCAAGCTGGTGAGTTCGAAGTCCAGGATCTCAGTTCCCAAGCCGTCAGCCTGATTTGCGCTCCCAAGTCCGGTGAAACCTGGTGGGACGTCTGCGCCGGTGAGGGTGGCAAAACACTGCACCTGGCGGAGTTAATGGGTAACAAGGGTCTGATCTGGGCGACCGACAAGGCGGAATGGCGGTTGCGCCGGTTGAAGATGCGCGCCAAACGGGCGCAGTGTTTCAATTATCGTTCGCGCGTATGGGATGGCAGCGCCAAGCTCCCGTTCGGGACCAAAATGGACGGCATCCTCGTGGATGCGCCGTGCAGCGGCGTGGGTACCTGGCAACGCAATCCCCATGCCCGTTGGACCACCACCGAGCTGGACGTTCGGGAACTGGCCGCCTTGCAGGGTAAAATCTTGAACCACGCGGTCGCCGCCCTGAAACCCGGCGGACGCCTGATCTACTCGGTCTGCACCCTGACGCGCGGTGAAACCACCGAGGTCGCCGCCGCTTTTTCCACGGCCCATCCGGAACTCAAACCGCTGCCGGTGATCAATCCGCTGAAACCCAAGATGCCACCAGCGGAAACCCTCTGGATATCACCGGCGGAAACCTCCAGCAATGGCATGTTTATCGCCGTGTGGGAGCGGACTGGCGGAGCGGAATCGCCAGCCATTGCTCCTTAGTGATTACTTCGCGGGTGAATCCGGGAGAAACACGGTCTTTCGATCACCCGCCGAAAACGAAATCAGCGTGCGCAGCGTTTCGGTGCCAGTGTTGGCCATGTTGTGTTTGACCCCGGCCGGAATGCGGATCGTCATCCCGGCTTTCAATTCGATGGTCCGCCCATCGTAGCTGTGCCGACCCTGACCGGAAATCACGTACAGCACCTCCTCGCAGTTGGGATGAAAATGCACCGGATTTTTGCAGCCCGGCAGAATCGTGGCCAGCCCCACCGTTTGTATCGCGCCGGGCGACAGTTTTTCATTGCACAACCATTGCAGCGTGCCCCAGGCACTACTCTCCACCGGAAGCTGCGCGGCATCCGTAACCTTGCCGACCCACTCGGCGGGAATCGGCGCAGCCTTCGCCGTCCCTTTGTCATCGCCCGCCACGCCTGTCAGCCATCCGCATACTCCCAGCACCAGGATTGTCATTTGTAATTGATTCATATAACTATTTTTGTTCATTGTTTATGGTTTAACCCGGGCCGCCTGCCGGGTCATACGCAATCCCTGTTGCAGCAACTGTTGCGCCCCGGCATCCGTGCCCGCCTCGGCGTAAATGCGCACAATCGGCTCCGTGCCGCTGCCGCGCAACATCAGCCACGAACCATTCCGAGCGAGGTATTTCACCCCATCGTAGGTTTTTACCTCCGCCACGGGCGACCGTAATAATTTTCCCGGCGGATTGGCCCGGCAAAACTCCATCAGCGTGGGACGCAATTCCAACGGGAACCGGATATCCACCCGTGCAAAGCGATGCGGGCCATAACGTTTTTCCAGTTCGGCGATGATTTTCGGCAAGGATCGCCGTTCCATCGCCAGCAATTCGAGCAGCATCAATCCCGCCAAAATGCCGTCCCGCTCGGGAATATGCCCGGCAAACCCGATGCCGCCACTCTCCTCGCCCCCCAGCAAGACGTCGCCTTTGAGCATCTCCGCACAGGTAAACTTGAAGCCCACCCCCACCTCCACCAGCGGCAGCCCATACTCGGCGCACATTCGGTCCATCATCGTCGTCGTGGAGAGGGCCTTGATTACCCGGCCCTGGCCGTGGCGGTTCTTGATGGAGTGGTACAGCAGCAGGCAGATAAGCTGATGCGTGGACACATAATTCCCGCGCCCATCCATGCCGCCCACGCGATCTGCATCGCCATCCGTTACCAGACAGACATCATGCGGATGATGGCGCAACCACGCCTGGCTGGGACGATAATTAATTTCCACCGGCTCCGGGTTGATGCCGCCAAACAGCGTGTCATGCCGGCCATTCAACGTCGTAACCCGGCACGTGGTGCCAGCCAGCAAGTCATCGAAACAACCCGCTCCCACCCCGAACAACGCATCGTGCGCAAACCGCAAATGGGATCGGCTGATCAGTTTGAAGTCCACCAGGCGTTTGATCGCGGCATAATGGGGCGGGCGCAATTCCCGGATAAGAATGCGCTTCTCCCGCACTGCGGCCTCATAATCCATCAAGCGCACCGGGGATTTATCGAGATAACTTTCAACTGCCTGACAGGCATTCGGCAGCGCGGGACCACCATAATGCGCCTTCAATTTGAACCCGTTGAAACGCGCCGGATTATGGCTGGCAGTAATCATCACCCCGCCAACGGCCTGGTGCTGTTTGACCGCTAGTGACACTGCGGGTGTGGCCGTGGGCACCGGCGTCAATAGGACTTTGAGGTCATTGGCCGCCATCACCTGCGCCACGCATTGCGCAAATTGATCGGAAAAAAAACGCCGGTCATAGCCCACGACCACGGTGGGCATGGTTCCCGCTGCCGGATTGGCTTTCCAGCAATCGGCAGTGGCCTGCGTCACCCGCGCCACATTGGCAAACGTAAAATCCTCCGCAATGACCGCCCGCCAACCATCCGTGCCAAATTGTATCCGGGACATACGCTGTCACGCACCTTAGGCCATCAGCAAGTCACAGGTACACAGCTCTTTTTTGGCTACTTGCTTTTCCGCCAAGTGGCGCATTTTTCTCACGGCGGCGCCCATGTTCGGTTTGCCGAACAGGAAGGTACCGCTGACAAACGTGTCTGCCCCGGCCTTGGCGCATTCTTTGGCCGTATCGAAATTAATGCCGCCATCCACTTGAATACGATAATTGAGTCCACGTTCCTTCCGCCAGGCGGAGGCTTGCTGAATTTTAGGCAGGGTTTCCTCAATGAATGGTTGGCCGCCAAACCCTGGATTGACCGTCATGACCAGCAGCAAGTCCAGGCGGTTCAAGTGCGGTTGTGCCAGCGTCATGGCCGTGGGCGGATTGATCGCCAACCCGGCTTTGACACCCAGACTGCGGATTTTCCACAACAAACTCGCCACCTGCTCCTCGCCCAGCTCGGCATGGACCGTCATTTGGTCCGCACCCGCCTTGGCAAACGCTTCCAGCAAAATTTCCGGCACCGAGCACATCAAATGCACATCCATGAACATCTTCGTGAGCGGACGCAGCGTCTTGACCACCTGCGGTCCAAACGAGATGTTGGGGACAAAATGACCATCCATAATGTCCAAATGAAGCCACTCCGCCCCGGCACGTTCAGCCCGGGCGACATCCGATGCGAACTTGCCGAAATTGGCAGCCAGCAATGACGGCGCGATAATCATGGCCGCTATGTGTAGAGTAAATTCCCGCCGGTGGGAAACACTTTTTACGAGTTTCACCGCCGCCCCGGCATTTCCCCCCCCCCTGGCCACCAAACAATTCGCCCGTCCAGATTCCCAAGGAACCATGAACGGGCGAAACGAATTATAACTTTTGTGCTAATTGTTAGCGCTGAATGCGGGCGGAACCGCCTTTGGACAGCGCCTTGACTTGATCCACCGTAGCCATGGTGGTGTCACCCGGATATGTGGTGAGCAATGCACCATGTGCCCAACCCAAACTAACCGCTTCTTCCGGTGACGCCCCAGTGAGCAGACCATAGAAAAACCCGGCGGCGTATCCATCCCCACCACCGACGCGATCCACCACGTCCAATTCGCAGGTCGGAGACGTGTACGTCGTGCCGTCCACCCAAGCCACCGCGCCCCAGCTATGCCGGTTGGTGGAATGCACTTCGCGCAGCGTCGTTGCCACAATCTTGATCTGCGGATGCTTCTTCGTAACGTTCCCCATCATGCTGATGAAGGCGCTGGAATCCAATTTGGACTTGGCCGCCACTTCCGGACCAGGGATGCCTAGGCCGAGTTGCAGGTCTTCCTCGTTCCCCACGAGCACGTCCACATTTTTCACGATGCGATCCAGCACCGCGACCGCACGGTCATGGCCGCCCAAAATATTCCACAACTTGGCGCGATAATTCAGGTCAAAGGACACGATGGCTCCGGCGGCCTTCGCCGCTTGCATGCCTTCAATGATCAACTCGGCGGTCGTCGGGGACAGCGCGGCAAAAATACCACCGCTGTGGAACCAACGCACTCCGTCGGCAAAGATGGACTTCCAATCAATATCGCCGGGCTTCAATTGTGCCGCCGCCTCATTGCAGCGGTTGTAAAACACCACTGGCGCGCGTACGCCCTGCCCGCGGTCGCTAAACACCGTGGCCATGTTCGGCCCATGCACGCCGTCGTGCTTGAAGTGTTTGTAAAAGGGTTTCACGCCCATGGCGCGAACCCGCTCGGCAATCAAATCACCAATCGGGTAATCCACCATCGCCGAGGCAATTCCGGTGCGCAACCGGAAACAGTCGGAAAGATTGGCCGCGACGTTAAACTCACCGCCGCTGACATGGATCTGGCATTCCGTGGCCTTGCGGAACGGAATAATGCCTGGATCAAGACGGTGAACCAAGGCGCCGAGGGATAAAAAATCCAGCGCGCCATCCTGACGAATATTTAAACCATATTTCATTTTAATCTCCTGATATAAGTACGATGTTTTTGATTACGCTTAACCTGCGATGCACCGGCAATGGTCCGGAAACAAAACGACCCCATCCCTTTGGACCAGCGTTGCGATGGACAACCCAACCATTCACTCGAACGCCTAAACTCCACTTGGACTCAATCTGGACCGTTTTTTTTTCGCATTCGATACGATCATGCATCGAAGTCATAGCTTGTCCATCCACCAGCCAAATTCAAGCTGAAAAATCAGCGCACTCGTCTTTTTCGCGGTAATCCTCGCGTTATTGCGCGCCCCCTGAATAGTGTTAATTAAGCGGCACTGTGGGCAAAAAATTCGTGCGGTAATAGGGAATCACCGCCCAAAGGTTTTCGGGCTGAATGGTGCGGGCATATTTTACAAAACGCGCACTACCATCGGCGAAGGCGAACACCGATCCACCACTGCCGATATTGCTGCCAATGGACATATGGCGGCTATGTTCGATCTCGGTAATGTCATTGCCCGTTCCCTGGAAGATATCCATGAATGTATGGTATGATGCGTTTTCTTTTTCTCCAAAAGTAACCGTTTCCGAGGTTTGGGCGATGCTGCTCATGCGAAAACTGTTGGATGCCATGAGCGGACGGATCACATTCCAATCCGTGCTCTGCGCTTGATCTGCATAAAAATCATTAAACGCGTTGATCATATAACTGCGGGGCGCCGTATCTTCGGGAGTGTTACTGGAACTGCTACCCTGCGGAACTTTGGGGCCATCACTGGGACATATCAGCATATTTAAATCGAGGTAGGTTGGACGCAACAGCGTGGGCCAAGCCGGATGCTGCCGCGGCGGAATCATATCTTCGTTGTCATCGGCGTAAATTACCAATGCCAGGCTGATTTGCTTTTGATTGTTGGTGCATTTAATGCGGCGCGCGGCCTCCTTGGCTTTGGCCAGCGCCGGCAACAACATGCCAGCCAGTAGGGCAATAATGGCGATGACGACCAGTAGCTCAATCAGCGTGAACCCTTGCAAACCCAATTTTCTGAACGTGTTCATAGGTCTAAATTATATTGGTCTACTGTGTGTTCAAGTTTAGACGGAACAAACGCTCGTTTGGTTTCAACTAAACTTGTTTACCAGTAGCCTCCCGAAACGCAGAGAAAATATATCGGGACAACTGCAACCAGTCAACCACAAGCCATCCGGGCACAAAAAAACCGGAATCACAAGGATTCCGGTTTTAAAGAAAAAACTGGCGGCAACCTACTCTCGCGCAATCTATAAGAGCACTACCATCGGCAATACTGTGTTTGACGGCCGTGTTCGAGATGGGAACGGGTCGGACCACAGCTTTATGGCCACCAATAAAATTTAAAAGAACGGGTTGTTCTCTGAAAACTACACATAGACTTAAAATAGAAGTTATACAGTTCGCGAGTCTAAAATCGCTGTCTTTCTCAAAGAGAAAGAAAAAGCGATCAAGCCGCACGACCGATTAGTATCAGTCCGCTGAACACATTGCTGTGCTTACACGCCTGACCTATCAACCCGGTGGTCTGCCGGGGGTCTTTAGGGACTTGCGTCCGGGAAACA
>JBAXGN010000156.1 GCA_037139415.1 Verrucomicrobiota bacterium
TCTTGAACTACGGACACATCGCCATCCGCTGCATGGTCCACACGAAAATGGTGTTCCGCAATTTAAAGGTTTACACCGAAAAATTGCCGTTCACCGAAGTAATGCCGAAGCAATAAGCCATGCACCTGCCTGTCTCATTTACTCGCCAGCGAATTTTTCGATCTGCCTTCGCAATGTTGTTCCTGGCCGCCACGGCGAGCACGTCAACCGCGCGCACTTGGCACGTTTCAGGCACGGGTGACGATGCGCACTCCGGCACGACTGCCGCGACCGCGTTCCGCACCCTGCAAAAGGCCGCCGGACTCATCGAACCTGGCGACACGGTACTGATCGGCAATGGCGTCTATCAAACTCCGGCCAAGTCTCCCGACGGCAACGTGCTCACGATCGATCGGTCCGGGCGGACCGACGCGTGGATTGTTTGGAAAGCCGCACCCGGCGCGCATCCCGAGCTAAGGCCCACTGGATGGGCCGGGATCGCGGTGACCGGCTCTTACCACATAATCGACGGGCTCTCGGTGATCGGCGCGAACGATTCCCTCAACCTTCCCGACGCGTTGGCAGATGCCAGGAAGCTGAAACCCAGCGCGCGGTTCAACAACAACGGCATCCTCATCGATGGCCGGCTGCGCGGTCCAAACGAGAAACCCCACCATGTGATCATTCGCCATTGCTCCGTCAGCAAATTGCCAGGCGGCGGCATCGTAGCGCTCCAGGCCGATTACCTCACCGTCGAGGACTGCCACGTTTTCGAGAATGCATGGTATATGCGCTACGCCGGCTCTGGGATCAGCACCCTAGGCAACTGGCGTTTTGATGACGCACGCGGCTACCACATCGTCATCCAGCGCAATCTTGTCTGGAACAACAAGACACTCGTGCCGTGGGAGCGCACCAGCAAACTCAGCGACGGCAATGGCATCATACTAGATGTCACCGAGGGTGAGGAGGAAGGCGGCGCCACCAATCCCGCCGCAGATGGGGCTACCTCGGCCAAAAAGCCTTCAGCAACCAAGTCCGCCAAAACACCAAAACCGCCGCGCCCCGCGTGGACCGGCCGTGCGCTCATCGCCAATAACATCAGCGCCTACAACGGTGGCTCCGGCATCCATACCTTCCGCACAAAGCACGTCGATATCATCAATAACACGACTTACTGGAACGGAAGCGTTGTCGGCTATCAGGAACTCTTTCCCAACCGATCCGAAGACATCGTCATCTTCAACAACATCATCGTGCCGCGCCCAGGGGGGAAGGTAACCTCTAACAGCCACAACACGACCATTCGTTGGGACTATAACCTTTATCCCGTCGCGCAGACTGTCTTCAAGGGTGCCCATGACCTGGTCGCGGATCCACGTTTCATAGATGTCCAACCCGACCTGCGCCACGGCGATTTTCGTCTCGCTGCCGGCAGCCCGGGACGGGACTCCGGCACCGATGAACTGGCTCTGCCTGCGGATCTCTTGGGGCGACCGCGCCCGGGCGGATCCGCTCGCGATCGCGGCGCCTACGAACAATGAAATCACAACCATACATTTAACCATGCCCAACCCTTCATTACTACTCCGTCCTCGTGCTAACACGCTTTGGCTCACAAAAGTTTGCCTGCTTTTTATTATATTGTTTGCCTCTTTGACGCCAGTCATTCGCGCCGCGAACGCCAGTGACGTTCCACCAGCCATGTCTGTTTCATTCACTGGCTCGCTTGTAACCCCGGCAGACTGGCGCGGGGCGTTGCTTGCCAATCGCGCACCATCAACGAATTTTGGCGCACTAAAATCCAGCGCCCCGGCTTTCGGTTTGCAACTCATCACCAGCAAACAGCCTGAGAATATTTACGGTTTACAGACGGTCTTGCTGAATCAAATTTCCCTCAAGAAAGGTGACACGCTCTTCATCCGGTTCGCTGCCCGTTCTATTAAGGCTGACGTCGCCACCGGGGTCACTAAACTCCGTGTGGGTTTCTCCAAGAACTCACCGAATTGGGATAGCTCCTACAGCGGAGAGATTGGTCTTGGCGCCGACTGGCAGCGTTTCGACATTCCTTTCACCTGCCACAACGACTTCGTAGAGAAGGAAGCCAGACTGTTCTTCATGTTTGGTTACCCCGAGCAAGTAGCGGAGATTGCTGACGTGCAGGTCATCCGTTACGGTCCGGAAGTCTCGCCCGCTTCGCTGCCAAAAACCAAACGCTTCGCCGACCCGGTTTCGCCCCAGGTTCTGGCCGCAGAAATTGCCCGCATTGCCGCGATGCGAAATGCACTCGCCGTTGCTAATCCCGCGCCCGCTCAGGGCCGCACCTGGCATGTCTCGCCGAAAGGCAACGCGGCAGGCAACGGATCGGTTGGGTTACCCTTTGGTTCCATCCCGCAGGCCCTCGCCGTCGTCAAACCTGGCGACACCATCCTCGTTGCCGCTGGCAACTATCGCGAGGTTAGTGGGATCTCAATCAAAGTCTCCGGGCAGCCCAGCGCTTGGATTAAGATCAAGGCCGCACCGGGTGCGCGTCCCAAGGTCATCAGTTCGGGCTGGCATGGCTTTGCGTTGTCCGGCGGCATCGCTTACATCGAGATCGAAGGTTTTGAACTGGAATGGATTCCCGATCCCAAGGCCAAGAAGCAGGTTGATGGCGTGGGGATCGCTCCCGCATACGCGAGCCATCACCTCCGCTTCCTCAACAACGTGATTCACGGTTTTGGCACCGGTGGTATTTGTTCTTTGGATTGCGATTACCTGCACCTCGAAGGCAATGTCATCTACAACACGGCGAAAACCTCCCCCTACGGCGGCAGTGCCATTTCCCTTTGCCGAGCCTTCAACCTGGACGAGAATCCCGGTTATCACAACGTCGTTCGCGGAAATGTTTGTTACGACAATGAACTTCTCGTGTCCGTCCTCGAATCCTCCGGCGGGAATGGCCGCACGCTCACCGATGGCAACGGCATTATCATTGATGTGTTCAATCGCAGCCGTGCCAATCCACGCAAACCTCACACCCAGGATCGTGGCGGACCACTGGAACCCTACCGGGGCCGCACGCTGGTTGAGAATAATCTCATCTACGACAACGGCGGACGCGGCATTCACGTTTTCCGTTCCGCAAAGGTGGATGTCATCAATAACACCTGCTACATGAACCAGAAGTCCGCGGATATCAACGCGGGCGAGTTCACCGCCATCGAGGCTTCGCACATCACGTTCCTTAACAATATTGCCTATGGCCGCAAGGAGAAGCGCGGCAACACCCAGGATGGCAGCACGCGTATTATTTGGAGCCATAATCTTTTTTACAGCACCGCCGACACGCTCCTGCATGACGGGGTGGTTGAAGCAGACCCGCAATTCACCGCACCAGACCTCAAGGCCCCGCCCGAGAACTTCCGGCTCCAGCCCGGCAGCCCGGCGCTGGGCCGAGGACTTACTGTTGCGGCACCGCCCAACGATATCACCGGCACTTCCCGTCCCAATCGCGGCCCGATTGACCTTGGTGCCTACCAACGCAGCAAATGAATAAATTGATTCTACTCCTTACGGTGCCCCTGCTCTTGGCAGCTCACTCATGGTCGCAAGCTCAGCCTACCCGCATCTACCTGGCCAATGACGACCATACCGACTACATGTGGACGGCTGACGCCGAGACCTATAACGCCGTCTTCGTGGACATGCTTGATTACTACTTGAAGCTCACGGACGACACCGCGACCAATGCTGCGCCGTATCAGAGCCGGTTCAACGCCGACGGGAGTTACTGGCTATGGCAATACGAACGGCGGAAAAGCCCCGCTGACTTCGCGCGCCTTATCTCGCGCATGAAGGACGGCCACCTCAGCGCACCCATGACCACGCTGGTTTCCTGCTATGGCGGCCAGCCGGTGGAAGCCGTGCTGCGCGGCATGTATTACGCTGGTCGGTTGGAGCGGCGATACGACCTGCGCTTTCCCCTTGCGGTGGCGATGGAGAACCAGACGCTGCCGCTGGGTCTGTCATCCCTGTGGGCGGGTGCGGGAGCCAAATACAGTTGGCGCGGCGTCTGCGCCTGCGCCAGCAAACTACCCAAGTCCCTGCTGCAACAGCGCCCCCACGAAATCTATTGGTATGCCGGACTGGATGGTCAGCGCGTGTTAATGAAGTGGTATTCCGTCGCCGGCAATATCGGCACCTACCTCGAAGCTGCCGGGCCGTACGGTGCCATCAAA
Source organism: Verrucomicrobiota bacterium (assembly GCA_037139415.1). Lineage (NCBI taxonomy): Bacteria > Pseudomonadati > Verrucomicrobiota > Verrucomicrobiota bacterium. The sequence continues at coordinate 4,200 of JBAXGN010000156.1, forward strand.
TTTCTCGACTCCGACCCGGGCTTTCTGAGCCGTTATAAGGACCCGGTGAGTGGCCCGCCCTATCTCGTGCGCGCGGCGTTTGGGCTTGGGGGCGACTCGCTTGCACAAAAAACCGGTGTGCCTGCCGATCCGGGAATTCCCAAAGCCGCGGGGATGCAACAGGGAATTCCCGGATTTCCCTTCACCGAGCATTTCCACACCATTGCCCGGCAGCAATCCAACGACAAACGGCAAATCTTCGTCTCGAACGAAGCCGATTTCTTTGAAGACTTTGAAAAAACTCACGGAAGCACCCTGCCCACCGAGACGGTCACCTTCGGTAACGAGTGGGACCTCTATTCAGCCTCGATGGCAGAAACCTCCGCGCGCGTGAAACGGTCGGTGGAGAAGCTGCGCGCGGCGGAACTGATGGCCACCCTAGTGAGCCTCGCAAAGCCCTCGTTCCTGCGTGGCCGCGAAACGGCGAGAGATCTTGCGTTCACCGATCTCGGCCTCTATTGGGAACATGATTGGACCGCCGACGGTCCGGTCTCACGCGCCTACCGCGCCGGATGGCAGGAACTGCTCGCCAGCGAAATTGAATATTACGTCAATTCGCTGCACGCCGACGCGGCAACCCAGCTCGGTGCGCTCATTCAGAAACCCGACCCCACGACGCTGCGGTTCTTCGTATTGAATCCGCTCAGTTGGACGCGCACCGACCACGCGGACTTCCCTTACAGCGGCATGAAGACCATTCACGTCCGCGATTTATCTACCGGCCTGGATGTTCCCCACCAGTTCATCAATCTCAGCGGCACGACCTTCCTGCGCGTACTCGCCAGCGATGTGCCCTCGGCAGGCTATAAGACCTTTGAAATTCTCAACGGTCCCGGAGCGGCGCCAACGGACCCGGCCGCCACCGTGGGCATGGAAAACGCCACCATTGAAAATACGCGCGTCCGACTGACCGTTGATGCCGACGGTGCCATCGCGAGTTTTATCGCCAGGGCGCAACCCAATACCGAACTCGCCGGCTCTATCGGCGGCCTGAAACTGAATGACTTTGCCGCCAATGAAACCAAGGGCAACGCGATTGTCATCGAGAACAGTGGTCCGGTCTCGGTGACGCTCAAATGCGTCAGCGGTGCGGGACGCCAGCACACCACGCGCATCACGCTCTTTCGCGATTCCGACCGCGTCGAGATTCGCAACGAGATTACCGAGAACTTCAGCGACGTGCGTCACTGGGCATTCAGCTTCAACCTCCCCTCGCCCGACGTTCACACCGAGGAAGTCGGCGCAATCATCCGGGCCAAAACGAAGGCAAACGGCGGCGATTATGCCGACACTCACGCGCGCTACGACTACTTGACATTGAATCATTTCGCCGACATCACCGACGGTGCGAACACACATGGCGTCACCCTGGCCAACGCCGATTGTGCCTTCGCTCGACTGGGGCAAAGCACCCCAGCCAATCTCGACACGACCACGCCGCAGATCAACGTGCTGACCGGTGGACAAGTGGATGGCTCCTGGCTGGGCATTCGTGGTCAAAACGGCGCAACCTCATTTCTCCAACGCTTCGCCCTGCGCGCGCATGGCGCTTACGATCCGGTCGCGGCGATGAAGTTCAGTCTCGAACACCAGAATCCGCTGGTTGCCAGCGCCGTCATTGGTGTGACCAACAGCCCCTATCCCGCCACCAACTATTCCCTGCTCAATCTCAGCCATCCGGCCGTCCTGCTTTGGGCGCTCAAACCGCATGATGACGGCATCGAGCGCGGAATGGTCGCGCGCGTGTGGAACCTGGCATCCGAACCAAGTACGGTGAGCCTCATAACCACCACCCCGCTCACCAGCGCTCAGCGCGTCACCCACCTTGAAACACCGCTTGCCCCGCTGCCTGTGAAGGATGGACGGTTGGAAACTATCGTTCCTGCCCATCGCCTTGAAAGCTATAACCTGACACCATCCAAGTAGCTTCCTGCTGCCACATGGAGATTCCCCTATCACCCTCACGCTAGCGCGCAGCCCCGCGCCTTACTTCATCACGGTTTGCGGTGCCGACTTCGCTTGCTCCTCAATGCGCTTGCGCTTATCGAGGAAATGCTGGTACTTCTCTTTTTCCGCCTCCGTCCAGGTGTTGGCTTCGACGTAATCACCGCAGAACGGCACGCCAAGGTCAATCCAGGCGGAAATCTTCTCCAGCTCCGGCTTGGTCAGGACGACCTTCTGGTGTCCCTGCTCCAGCAGTTGGATCAGCTTGCTGCGATTCGCCCCCGCAAAATAGGCTGGCAGGGCGGTGGGTACGGAGGCCGCGCTGATCCATTTGACCATGGGGTCATCGGGGTTACCCCGCCAGGCCGCTGGAATTTCCGTCTTTTTCTTGCCAGACGTGGCATGAGTCAAGGACAGGTAGGCTTGAGTCCACTTGCGCTTGGCCGCCGGGTCGGGCACCTCCTTCGAGGTAAGATCGTGCACCAGGGTCTTTTTGCCGTCGTGGCAGGAGACGCATTTGGCATTGAGGATGGGCTGAATTTCCGTGGTAAAACTGAACCCGCGCGGCGCCCCGTAAAACGGCTTGAGCGCCTGAGGTCCGGCTTGAATGGCGCGCGTGGGCCGGTTCAAAGTCGGGGCCGTGCTGTTCTTGTTTTCATGGCATCCGGCGCACGATCCGTTCTCGCCCGGTTGCAGCGTGGCCCAACTCCGCATGGATTGCACCATGCGCCCCTTTTCATCCAGCAGTTGGAAGTACACCGGCTTTTGCGCCGGCGCAGTGAAGAAGACCGAACCATCCGGATAAACGTCCGCATCGCCCAATATCACCTTGGGATCCCATGTCCCGTTGCCGATCGCCACCGGCGTGCTGATCAGCGCCCCACCGCCAGGGCCCCCATTATTGTTGGCTCCAATTCCCGCTGCGCGGAACTCCAAGTTCACCACGCGCAGTTTTTTGACTGTGCCCCGGGGCACGCCTGCCATGGATGGCCCGGCATAGACATCCTGCACATAAAAGGTGCCGTCCTTCCGCTGCCAAACCACCAGGCTGGGTCGCTGCATTGGGCGAAAGCGCGCTTGCAGCGGGAGCGGCTGGTTGCAGGGCAGATTCGGGTCTGCCACGAGCAGTTCACGCCGGCCATCATCCCGCAGGTAATAAACGCCAAAGCGCGGCCAGAAAGGAATCCCCCGCTCCTTGCGCCAGCCCAGCGGATCGTAGGCAACCAGGAATTCATTTTCGTTGAGCGGATATGGGTATTGTAACAATTCGCCATGCTGACCGTAGGCATCCACTTTTTCCGCCTTGGTCTCGCGCACCGGGGCGATCAATTGCACCCCCTGATTTTCCTGACGCCCCTTAGCCGGATCAATCACGATCAATTTGCCGGTCTGCCGCGAATGATGCCCGGTGGCAATCGCCACCACCTTCTGCGTTCCGGGAATGCTCCGGGCATGCAGAATGGTGGTGGGAAACCAGGAATTGCCGCCGTAAAACTCTGTCTGCCCCGTGCCATCGGGCATCATCTGGAGCAACGGCTGCGGGTAAATCTGCGAGCGGTCGTTGTACTCCCAACGCGTGTAGAGGATCCGCCCATCCTCGGTCACGGTGGGATAGTTATCATGGACCTGATCGAAAGTGATTCGCCGGATCCGCTTGCCATCCTTGTCGCATCGATACAGGTTGCTCACCTCCGTCCAAAAACAATCCACCGTCTGCACGCAACGGGTGGAATTAAACAGGATGTCCCCATCGGGCAGATACACACCTTCGTAATCCGCCATCCCCAACCCGGACGTCAGTTGCCGGACTCGACGCGTGGACACCTCCATTTCATAAAGATGATAATCGTCCTGCCGATCCGACTTTTTCCACGCAAACAAAATCCGCTGCCCGTCATAGGAAACATCCGGATCGCGAATAATCCCCGTTTTATCTTCCAGCAGCACTTCCACCCGATCCACACCTTGATCGCGGGTGAACAGGCACAACGCGGAACCCGGATCGAAATGGCGCTCCGCCTGGGCATCGGACTGACCTTCGGTGTACGCGTAATGCGATCCGCCCATGTTACAGTGTTTGGTGAAGACCATCTGGAACGGCTTTGCGCCCAGCGCCTGCAAGCGCGCCTTGCGCCGCACTTCGCACGCATCCAGGTACCGGGCCAGCAGGCGGCGCAGATCCTTTTCGGCAACCGCAGATTTGGCGGAAGGCGACAGTTCTTTTTCCACCCGTTCCACCATGGATTGCACCACATCAATCTCCGGCCTCACCAACCAGAGCCAGGCCTCTGGCTGATAATCCTGCTGCATCCAATCACAATACAGCGGATGCGTCTTTTGCAGTTCCTCCCAAAGATTCGTAGCTTTGGCTGGCGCGGTCTGTGCCGTTTGCGAGGCTGCCAGAAGTTTATTGATCCAGACCGCATGAGCATCCTGCGCCGCCAATGGTATGGCCATGGCCAAGCCAATCGCCAGGGCGACCACCAACATCCCCATTTGATCCCATTTTTGCCGAATATGTATCATGTTTTGTTACGAGAAAACCCCGCGCCAATCTTTGACGCATTAAGCTAAAGTGAAATTCAGTCCGAACAAAGCATAAATCCGGCTGGACCATCTAAGCGCTTGATTTCAGCCCGGTCCCAGACCATCCAACCCTATCCGCGGAGTTCATTGCTGGGGCGCGAAATGGGTAAGGCAACCCGGAAGGTCGTGCCTTGACCTTCCTGGCTCACCAAGTGAAGCGCTCCACCGTGCCTTCCTTCCACGATTTCCTTACAGGAAGCGAGTCCCAGCCCATGTCCGTGGGGTTTGGTGGTAAATTGGGGCAGAAAGACTTTATCCTTGATCGTCTCGGGAATGCCGCAGCCCTGGTCCGTCACGGCGATGGACGCCCTTTCGCGATCGGCGGAGAGTCGGATGACGATGGGACTGCCGGTTTGGCTTGCCTGACCGGCGTTGATTACCAGATTGGTCATGACCCGGCTAATGCCAACCCGGTCAAACGGGATATCGGGAATGGCGCCCACACTTTCAACGACAATGGGCTTGCCTTTGACATCCGGATGATGGCTTAGCGTGTCGCGAACGTCCTCGACCAAGGCGTGGAGGGAATTGATCCCGCATTCTTTACAGTACCGTAGGCCCTTGGCATTGGCCAGTGCCTCCTCCGACATGCTGGCAAGGTCGCTCCGGACCTGTTGGAGCAGGGTGAGGGTCCGCCGTGCCTCCGCTGGCAGGGCAGCGTCATCGAGGAAGTCCAGGAGGACAAAGGCCGACATCCGATCACGCATGTCGTGGATTAGAATATTGGCCTTTTCGTACTCTCGGGCAAGCTGTTCGGTGTCCCGGCGGATGCGGCGACTCAAGGTCTGCAGCATCTTGACCAGCGCGTGGGGATTCGAGAGCAGATAATCGTGGAAGCTGGTGCCGGAGAGCCGCAGCAACCGTACTGGCGTCGCGCTTACGACGGTGGCGGACCGTGGCAAGTTTTCGATGAGCGCCATCTCACCGATGTAGTCAATCGGGTTGAGGACCGTGATAAAGCGATTGTGTTTCGTGATGTTCAACTCGCCCTTCAACAGGATGAACATATCTTCGCCGGCATCGCCTTCAGCGTAAATGACGGCGTGGGCCGGGAATTCAACCTGCTCAAGAGTCTTCGCCAGCGACAGCAGGGTCTCGGTCCGCTCCTCGCTGAAGAGATCAATTTGGGCCAGATATGGCAGAAATTGAGTTTCCGGGCATGGGGTGCTCGCTACCCGGCGCTGGGTAGATAAGGAACGCTGTTTTTTCCTTTCAATCATTAGGGCAGGATATTCGTTCCCGGGAAAGAAGTCGAGTGCGAAATGAAGCACCCAATGCAACGGTTTGCATGGTGGCATGGTGCAGAAAGCGCCGATTCAAGTTGCGGTGAACGTTACCCACGAACGTCCCACCGTTACAAGGGTACCGCGCGGAACCCAAAAAACAAACTTCTAACTATGGGAACAATGGGCGTACCATCAATCTGCATGAACAATCTGGAAACAACAACCAGCAGAGGGAACCGGCAGTGGCAACTGATGCAGCGATGGCTTACCACCGCCGTTTGCCTGCTCGCCTTTTCAGCCGGAGCCGCCGGGACGCCGGCCACGCTCCCCTTCATTATCAACTCCGACGAGGCTTCTGGCATCTATCCGTCGGATCGCGATATTGTCTTCACGGTGAAGCCCGGGGAAGGCAAGACACCCGCCGATCTTGAAGCGGCCCTCGTGAAGATCGTTTTCAATGGCGTTGAAGAGTTCAAAGCCGAGAAATCGCTGGCCGCAGACGCCATCACGCTGCGTGTCAAGCCGGGCCAGCCCGGCTCTTACCGCTGTGATGTCTCCCAGCCGGTTGCCGGAACCAAATCCGCAGTCGTCTCCGCTGGCGCAGTTGTCACTCCCGCCAAGATCGCCCCGGCCATCCCGGAGCCTGCGGATTTCGATGCTTTCTGGCAGACCAGAAAAGATGCGCTAAAAACAAAACCGCTCAGTTTTGAATTAAAGCCGCTATCCGATGATCAGCGCAAGCATGTCACTCGGTTGGCGGAGGCTGGCTACGAGTGCTTCGATCTGAGCATTGAGGTCCCGATTCCGGGCATCCGTCCGGTAAGAGGCTATTTCGCCAGGCCTAAAAACGTCCCGGCGGGCGGCTGTCCGGCATTGCTCTACCTTCGGGCCGCTGGCGTTTCCGGCGCGTGGTGTGTCGCGAATCCCTGGGAAGCGATGAACCGCGCCAAGGAGCATGGGGTCATGGTGCTTGACATCAACGCTCACGGCATTCCCAACGACCTCACCAAGGAAGCCTATCAGCAGCTCGAAAAGGGAGAACTGCTGGATTATAAATTCCAGGCCAGGACCAATAAAAACACCTTCTATTTCGTGGGCATGTACCTTCGACTGCTGCGCAGTGTGGACTTTCTTTGTGCCCAGAAAGAATGGGATGGCCGCCATCTCATCGCCATGGGCGGCAGCCAGGGCGGCGGACAAGCCTTGGCGGCTGCCGGGCTCGATGACCGCGTCTCCGCCGTGAGTGCCGTCGTTCCCGCAATGTGCGATTTATCCGGCATCCTCGTAAAGCGCACTTCCGGCTGGCCGAATCCAGTCGGTTTCTCCGCGCCAAAAGACCAGCCGGAGGTCTCCGCAGCGGTCAGTTACTGTGACAATGTCAACCTCGCCTCCCGTTCAAAAGCCGAGACCCAAATCTTCGTGGGCCTGATAGATACCACCTGCCCACCTCAGGGCGTGTTCGCCGCCTATAACAATCTCCGCACCGTGAAATCCATCCTTGCCTATCCTCACATGGGACACACCAGCGTGCCCAAAGAAGATTTATGGATCGGCGACACTCCCGTAATGCAAAATAATTTTATCAAACGGCACCTCGAACAACACTGAAATCCCGGTCCACTACCGCCGTTCCCATACGCCTCATTTCCATTGGGAACCGCCGCAGAGAACGGCATGGCTGGCAGGGCGGCGCGATTGATCATTATGCGCCATGCAAATAGTTGGCACTTCGCCTGCTATTGGTTGCCGTCTGATATACAAATTCCTGCACCCAGGATACATCCAACCCTGCCATCCGAAATCGCTGTTCCCGCATTCCGCCGCTTGACGCGGGCGGGGTATCCCATTATTGTCGCCAACGAAATTGTACCACGCGTGTAACTCAGGCTGCCTTGGGTGGGGTTGTCCAGGGTTTCGTGGGACGGTCATAAACCAACGTAGTGTTTAGCAGAAAGTCATATTATGGACACGGTAACGTATCTTAAACTGAGTGCGATGATGTTCATGCAGTTCGCCGTCTGGGGCGCGTGGATGCCTGTATTGGCGGCGCGGTTGATGGGCCCCATGAAACTGACCGGCAGCCAGACCGGATGGATTTACGCCACGTTGCCGCTGGCCAGCATGATTTCCCCGCTCATCGCCGGACCGCTGGCCGATAAGTACGTGGATACCGGGATGATCATGGCTTTCTGCCACGCGGTGGGCGCGGTCTTATTGTTCATCGCCGCGCGAACCACCACGTTCAAGCCCATGTTCCTGGTGATGCTGGCGTACTCGATGCTCTACGGTGCCACACTACCGCTGGTCAACTCCCTCATGTTCACCCACCTGACCGACCCGGACAATCAATCGCCGGGCATCTTCATCTGGGCACCAGTGGCCTGGGCCATGATCGGCTGGGTGCTTTCCGGCTGGCGCAACTTGCGCAAGAGTGAGAACGACGGCAGCGACTGTCTAAAGCTGGCCGCGTGTTTGTCCGTGGTGATGACGCTGATCTGCTTGGTCCAACCGGCCACACCACCCAAGGGCGGCGCGGGCGTGCCGATCCTAAAGGCGCTTTCCATGTTGTCGGAACCGAAGTTCCTGGTGTTCATTCTGGTCTCCGTGGTGGTGGCCGGCACAATGCAGTTCTACTTCCTGGGCACCGCCCGGTATCTGACTGATATGGGCGCTTCGGGCAAGAATGTTCCGGCTATCATGGGCATCGCCCAGGCTGCGCAGGCGGTCGCCACCCTGGTGGCCCTTGGCGCGCTGCTTAAGGCGGTTGGCCCGAAGTGGACCATCACCATCGGTGCGATTAGCTGGATGACTTTGTACCTCGTGTATGTCATGAAGTTGCCGAAATCAATCATCGTGAGCGCGCAGGTTTTCCACGGTCTGGCCTATGTGTTTTTCATCATTGGCGGCGTAATCTATGTGAACATGGTTGCCCCCAAGGAAATCGTGAATTCGGCGCAAGGGTTGCTCGCGCAGGTCACCACGGGTATCGGCCTGTTCTTGGGCACGCAGTTGGCCGGAATTTCGATGGATCGCTTCGCCACCAACGGCCAGGTCAATTGGAGCAAAGTATTCATGGTGCCCCTGATTTGCACCGCCGCCGGAGTGGTGGCCTTGATCCTGGCGTTTTAGCCTGAGCGTGTTTTATCGTTCGCGCAGGGCGATCTGTTTGTGTTTGAACGAGGCGCCCAGATGTTCTTGAAACATCCGTGCCAGATGGCGGGTGCTGCAACCACACACGGCGGCCAAGTCTTCGGTCGTGCATTCCAGGAACTGGGCCACGGACATTTGGGCGATCAGGCGAAGAAAACGATCCACAGCCTGACCGCCGCCATTGAACTCCACTGGCATGGGCGGCAGTTCCCCGGCGAACAGCGAAGCAAATACGGCCAGCAACTGTCCGCGCGTGGCCATGGCCGGTTGCGTTGGCACCAGTTCGCACACGCGCGCCAGTTGCGCCGATACGGGATGATCGGCGTTCAAAATCAGCTCCCGATATTTTAATTGAGTGGCGGAGGCTTCAAGAAGATGACTTTCCAACAGGGTGAAAAAGCCACTTTGCCCCTTGGTATCCACCATGAAATATTTGAGTTCCACTTCGCCAATCTGGCTGCCCCGCAGGCAGCCTTCACTCGCGGGGGATAACACCAAGGTTTGCCCTTGGCTGAACTCTTTGCACAGGGTGGGGCTGATCCAGTAGCCCATGCCGCGTTGGACGCACAACATGCGCCAACCGGTGGAATGCAGCGACCACTCGTCACCCGGGGCCAGGGTCGCTTGCTGGAGAATCAATTGTGGTTGCCAAGTCTTGGGCATATCAAATCGAGGTCATGCTTTCAGTGTGCCTGGTTTCATCTGGGCACCCTTGGTTGTCTGTGATGAATGGTCCCGCAAGGGATGGTGGCTCACTGGCTGGCAAAAGATTTACCAGCCCGGCAGCCAACCTGAGGATCATCAAGGACATCCGCATAGGGACATAATAAGCGCTGGCCTGGGACCGGACTCAAGTTACATTCCCGCAACATTCTGAGCAGAAATGGTTGACGGTGCACGCAAATGCATGAAAAACCCCATTCGTGCGACCTTTGGTGGGTGGCCGAATAGTATCAGCATAAGGCGGTATCCTGCAATCTCCGCAGCACAGGTGGCCATAACGCACGCGCATGAAGCGGCGCTCCACGGGTGAGCAATTCGGGTTAATGCGCCTTGTTTTTTGGCCAGTGCCATTGCCTTGACCTCGGTTCGCCAAGGCTTATCATCGCCTGATGAACGTGAGTCAAAAAGTACGGTCGTTGAACTGCGCCACCGTAATCAAAGGTGATGCTTGTGATGCCAACGAAATTCCTGCCTGCAAATTGCGTTACCTTAAACGCCTTGGTGCGATTGCGCTGGCGGTCGGGTGGTGGGTGGGTGGCGTGCTTCCCTCCCCGGCAGCCAGCCCCAAGCCGCTCGAAGGCGGCGTCCCGCCCCAGCGCATCGAACAAATCAGCGCCATGCTGAGCGAGCAGCCGTTTGCGTTTGGGCCGAAGATCAACGATCGGGAAGCATGGCAACGCCTGGCCGCCCATAAGGCGTTCGCCAAGGTGGTCAAGGATGCCGAGAAAACCCTCGCCACGCCCATGCTGGAAATGACCGAGGAGATTTACATGCTCTTCAAGAAAACCGGCCGGCGCACGGCGGAGTACAACAAGGTGCGCGGCGACCGCTACGGCCGGGTAAGCCGGTTCGCCATGGCTGAATGTATCGAAAACAAGGGCCGGTTCATCAAGCCCCTGGAAGCCGTCTTGCGCGCCATCTGCCAGGAGAAGACCTGGATCTATAACTTCCACGACGGCAGTCTGAATGACTACAGCGGCAAGAAAATTTCGATTGATCTCAGTTCGGTGGATCTGGCCCAGAACCTGGGGGAATGCCTGTACCTGTTGGGCGACCGCCTCAGCCCGGAAACCCGTCAACTGGTCACCGCGAAGTTGCGTGAACGCATCTTTGATCCATATCACAAGGCCGTGGACGGAACCGGGGCGCGCATCGGCTGGATCACTGCGGATATGAACTGGAATTCCGTCTGCCATGCGGGCGTCGTCGCCGCCGCGCTGGCGGTGTGCCCCGACCGCAAGGAGCGGGCCTTCTTTGTGGCGGCGGGGGAAAAGTATTCCGACGACTACCTGCGCGGCTTCGGCGGCGATGGCTATTGCGCCGAGGGCATGGGCTATTGGAACTACGGTTTTGGCAACTATGTCCAGCTATGCGAGTCCGTGTACCAGGCGACCAAAGGCGGCGTGGATATGTATAAACTCCCCGGCGCGCGCGAGGCGGCCCTGTACCCGGTGCGCATCCACCTGATCAACGAGCTGTATCCGGCCTACGCCGATTGCGGGCTCAATTCCAAGCCGGGCATGCAGCTCATGAGTTATATCAACCGCCGCTACAAGCTGGGGCTCAAGGAATTTATCGTTCCCAACTTCACCACCGCTGGCGGCGGGCTGATCGGCTCCCTCATGTATTCCTGCAGCAATTCCGCCACGGCCCGCCCGGCGGCTGCCGGCAAGGAATTCTACGAGATTCGCAGCCTGTTCGATCATGGCGGCGTGTTGAACTGCCGGCCAACGCCGGGAACCGCCAACCGCATGGCCGTCTCACTCAAGGGCGGCCATAATAACGAGCCGCATAATCACAACGACCTCGGCAGCTTTGTGGTGGTCGTGGGCAAGGAGACGTTGATCCTCGACCCCGGCGGCGAAGTGTACACCGCCCGCACCTTCAGCAAGGATCGCTACCTGAGCAAGCTGTTGAATTCCTATGGGCATCCCGTGCCCGTGATTGCCGGCAAACTCCAGCGGCCCGGTGCGGACGCCAAGGCCATCATCACCACGAAAAACTTTACCGACCAAACCGACACCTACACCATGGATATCCGCAGCGCCTACGAAGTTCCGGAATTGCAGACGCTCCAGCGCACCTTTGTGTACCGCCGTGCGGGTGAGGGTTCGCTGACCGTGACGGATGATTTTGCGTTTACCACGCCGCAAACCTTCGGCTCCGCCCTCATCACCTATGGCCAGTGGAAAAAACTCCCGGACGGAGAACTGTTGTTTTTCGACAAGCAGGAGGCGGTGAAAGTGGCGATCAACACCGGTGGTGTTCCATTCGAGGTCACCTCCGAGGTGATCACGGAAGAGACGCACAACAAAGCGCAGCCCACGCGCATCGGCATCAACCTGACCGGACCGAAGGCCAGTGGCAAAGTGGTCTTTACGATCACGCCCACGGCAGCCAAATAGGCTGCTGGCTATTTGCCCAGCACCACGCGCCGCTGACCGGCGGCCAGTCGCGGCCGGTCGTCCGGAGCCATTCACTCACTTGGGCCTGGGCCAATGCCTGCCCCATGAACCCAACGGCGACCACCCATCCAAAGTGACTTCGCCAAAAGCCCAATGCGTAACGGTCGTTTTTCATGTGTCCGCTTCACTATGATTCTACATTTTCGTTTTGAACAGACAAGAACCGGCGGCCCATAGCTCCTTGGTTTCCGGGTTGTACCTGAGATGCATCGGTTTTACATAGGGCGTGTTTCCGGTGATGTCCTTCCAGGTCTTTCCTCCGTCCTCGGTCATCTCGATGCCGCCGATTGTTTTGCCTCCCCCGCCCTCGGAAGTCGCCCAGGTGACCGATGAGATCCAGATGCGATTCTCATTCTGCGGATCAACGGCGATTCCCACAACCGGCACTGAATAGCCCGGCTTTTTGGTCAGGTTCTGCCACGTCTTCCCGTGATCCTGGCTCGCCCAAAGGTTGTTGCCGCAGCCGCAGAGGACGGTTCCCTTCGGGGTGACGGTCAAGTTGAATATGAAGGCGTAGTTCGCAAAGTATCTGGCCGTGCATTGGCTCCAGGATTCACCGGCGTCCTCGCTGACCCGCACGCCGCCGCCCGTGCCACAAGCACCCCAGTAGATCCTTTTCGGATTGGTGGGGTCCACGGCAAGCCCGAAGACTCCCTTGCGGCTTCCGGGCTGGTTTTCCAATTGTTTCCAAGTGTATCCGCCGTCAATGGACTTGAAAATGCCTCCGCCTTTCCGGTCTTCCTTGCCCGGCTCGGGATCCCCATCCATTCCCAGGTAGAGGATGTCGGGGTTCGAATGATCCACCGCGAGCGCCTTGGGATAGGATGGACCCCACAGGCAATTTGCGTACGACCGGTAATTCGGCAGGCCGTCCTTTATCAGCTTGAATGCTTTGCCGCCATCCTCGCTGAGGAGCACGCGGTTCGGAAGGTTCGCGACCCATGAGGAGAGGGTTGAAATGATCTTCTCCGTCCCGTTCTTCTCCATGGCGAGCACGCGGAACTGGTGCCCGCCGGTTTCCGGATCGTAGGCCAACGGAATCAGTTGCCGCCAGGTGGTTCCTGAATTTTCGCTGACCAACAATCCTTGATCCATGGCGGCCGCGTAGGTTTTGCCCTTGAGGAAGAAAACATCCATGACGACGGATACGTCCGCGCCCTTCGCGCTTTCCTCCCAAGTCTTTCCCCCGTCGGCGCTGAACACGGGCGACCAGTTGGCCGAGATAAGAACCTGGTCGGGAATCTTCTCCGATATCGCAATACAGGTTAGCGTGCTCATCCGGTTGCAGCCCGGTGGAAGCATCTTCACCCATTTCTCCGGCGCGGTCGGATTCCCGACATGGTCGGCCTTGAAATTGGTTTCACCCTTCCAGGTCGTTCCGCCGTCTCCGGATTGGTAGCAGATTCCATCCCATCCCTTGTTCGCCACGCACACAACCTTGTTGGGGTCGGCGGGATGCACGGCGATCTCCCTGGGCAGGTATTTCGGATCCATGCCGCTGCTTGCCGCAGTCCAGGTCTCCCCCCCGTCGGTCGTTTTCATGACCCCCTGCTCACGGAACGCCGCATACATAATCTGGTCATCCGATGGTGCGATGGCTACGGCTGCCGCATTTTTCGGAGTCTTGAGGGCTACCCAGGTCGCTCCGGCATCCGTGCTCCTGAGGATGGGGGAGGCGGTGCTGGACGCGCAGACGAGTTTGGGATTTTTCGTTGAAACGCAGATGGAGGAGATGACGCCGCTCTGCTTGCCCGGCGCCTCCCCGGCGCTGGCCTGATTATATTCGAGCTTCCGCCAGGTCTCGCCGCCGTCCATGGTCTTGAAGATCAGGCCGTGCTTGCTCCCCGCATAGACGATGTCCGCATTCTTCGGGTCAATGGCAATCGCCCGGACGCTTCCATCGCGGATGGCCGCGATGTCGAGCTTCTTCGAGTCAGTCTGCTCAAGCCGTTTCCAGTGATTTCCGCCGTCCACCGTCTTGCACATGCCGTCCACATCCATGATGTAGAGCACCTGGGGGTTGCTTCGCGAAATGGCGATGGAATAGATGCAATAATCCGCTATCCCCTGGTTGATGAAACGCCATGACTTGCAGCGGTCCGTGCTCTTCCAGAGCCCGGTGATATCGCTGGTCAGGTAGAAGACATTCGCGTCGGACGGATCCGCCGCGCAGCTCCAAAAATAACCGCCGCCGCCCCAGCCGCACCATTCCCAACGGGTGGCCACCTTCTCCCGTTCGGCCGGCGCCTGCGCGTCCGCGCTCCCTGGGAAAACTCCGCCCGCCAGAATCACCGAAGCCAGGATGATTGTCCTTTTAATACTCATTTCATCTCCATTTCGGATAAATTGCTTTGGCGCGCCCACCGGGGGGAGCACCAGTTACGACCGCATTATGTCTTTGAAAAATCATGCGCGCATTCTTTCGCGGCTTACGACGCCGTCAAGCCCTGTTTCAGTCATGGGGTCAATCCCATCCGCACCGCGCACAAAGGAACAGGCCCGCCCCCATTGCGAGGTGAGGTACAGGTAAGGGATCGTGTTGCCCGTCATGTGGCCGGTTCAAGCCCAATGCGTAACGGTCGTTTTTCATGTGTCCGTTTCACTGTAAAGTAGTGGACGCGAATTGGAAACAAATTTTCTCCCGTGGATTTGCAAAAGCCGGTCAACCGTTCCGTGGAGACGCACTATTATTCCTTGCCATGGTCAAGCGACCAGGAACGGACTGTTTTTGGAACTGGTTGGCATTTGTTATGGTCTGACCTTGGCTACGGGTTGCGTTGCGGGAAAGTGATCGGTTAGTTCCACATCGTGTAAATACATATTCCGAGCTGTCCGTCCCCGAGGTCATACGACTGAAGATACATACAATTCCCGTCATGCGACGCGCCCCGGAGAAGAGCGCTCGGATGGACGAATGCCGATGGAACACTCATGCGTTCGCTCAAGGATTGGATGTCATCACCCCATTTATTAGAATACCACCGAAATTGAGACAAAACAGCGGGCAAGTCTCTTGCTGCTATCTTAAAGGAGGCATCCTCATCAGAATCGGTGAATGACAGCGAAACAAAGCCTCCGCAGCGGAAATGCGATGCCGAGGCGGGCAGTAAAATGCTATGATCCCTGCTAATCCGTGCAGAAGAACTGCCTATGAAGCCTTTGAAATAGTAGAGTCAGAACACCGCATCTGCGCCGAATAATTTGATACCATTGGGGATTGGCGGGTG
>JBAXGN010000157.1 GCA_037139415.1 Verrucomicrobiota bacterium
AAGGCGTTGGCGGAACAGAAAACGCGGGAAGAGGAGGCGAAGAGAAAGGCCGAGGAAGACGCCCGGCTGAAAGCCTTGGCCGAACAGAAGGCCAAGGAAGAAGCGGAGCGGCGGAAGTTGCAGCCGCAGTTGGGCGCGCGGTGGACGAATAGTTTGGGGATGGCGTTTGCACCGGTGGCGGGGACGAAGGTGTTGTTTGGCATCTGGGACGTGCGGGTGCTGGATTATGCGGTGTATGCCGCTGCCAATCCGGGGGTGAATGCTTCGTGGAAGAAGGTGGAAGATGAGGGTGTGCCAGTGAGCGATGGGCTGGAGCATCCGGTGACGATGGTTAGCTGGGAGGACGCCAAGGCATTCTGTGCGTGGCTGACCAAGAAGGAACAAGGAGAGGGGAAATTGGCCGTCGGGCAGGAGTATCGGTTGCCAACGGATGCGGAATGGAGCTATGCGGTGGGGATTGGGGATAAAGAAGGGAATGGCACGCCGGGTTATAAGAGTGGAAAACTGGAAGGTGTCTATCCATGGGGTACAGGATGGCCGCCGCCGAAGGGGGCAGGGAACTACGCGGATATGACGAGCCACCAGAAGTTCGGTGGTTTTATTGAGGGTTATGATGATGGGTATGCGACAACGTCGCCAGTGGGCAGCTTTAAGGCGAATCCGTATGGCCTGTACGATATGGGCGGGAATGTCGCGCAGTGGTGCGAGGATTATTATAATGGCCAAAGTGGCTCTCGGGTGTTGCGCGGGGCGTCGTGGTACCTCGATGGTTCCAGCTCTCTGCTATCCTCGTTCCGTGACTTCCGCCGGCCTGATTGTCGGGGCAGCACTCTCGGTTTTCGGGTGGTGGTGGTGGCGGCGGGGCCTGTGCGTTAGGTGATGTTTTTTATGCTTTGTTCTTTGTTTCTTTTACCCTTTGGTTTTATTCCGCCCCGCTTGCGGGGCGGGCGTTTTTTTTAATGATGAATTTCAGCCGGGCCGCCCGTGGGGGCGGCAATGCTGAAGGCGGGGCCATAAATTCGGAATGCGGATTGCGGATTGCGGAATGGACTATTCGGGCGGTGAGGGACCAATTTTGGAGTGCGTGCGGCAAGGCAGGGTGAAGGGGCCGCGACGCCGCTTTGGATGGATGTGCCAATCCTCCTGTTGTCGTCCAAACTTCAATTTCTGAACCTGTGTCGCATAGTGGAGTGGCTGAAAGATCACGGTTGGACGGTTGAAATCCAAAGCGGTGTCGCCTGCCGCCCCTTTTCCCCCGGCAGTTGCCACCGCACTCCATATTGGTGACGGCGCGAATTACAGATTGTGTGTTGTTATAGTCGAACCCTGTTTACGGATCGTCGAATGGCACTTCAAACAAACGGGACAGGTCTTTCATAAATATCCATGTCATATCCGGTCAATTGGCCGCCAATCACCGACCGCCAACCTGGCAAACTACTGTCACGAAGCCATGACCGGAAAAGTTACTGCCACTAATTAAGTCTCGGAAGCCACTCTGCCAAATCCAAACCGACCTGTCAAATGCGGAAACGTGGCTATCCAATATTATATATGCATATATATCATGATATTTGATATACATCAATATTGCATATCATAGTTCACAGACGTATTTGGTCTTATACAAAATTGTATACTAACGAATATTTGTATTTCTGGTCATATCCAATATTGAATATGACCGTATATCGGAATATTCATTATACTCGCAAATCGTATATGACCATAAATCATGATATTTGCCTATATTGAATACTGGATATGACCGTTTATCGAGATTTTACATGCTAACCAAAAAACAATATGTGCATTTATCGGTTTTGGAGATAACTCAGCCCACGCGGATCATCAAAAAACGCTTCTTTTGCCGACTTGGTTTTTGGGGGATGCCTTCCGTTGTATCATCTTTCAGTCTAATCGGATTGAGGGTATCCAATCCGCTGCTGGTCTGGGCGGTTATAATTGCGGAACTCTCGAATGCGGATTGCGGATTGCGGAACCATCGATTTCGGAATGCGGAATGCGGAACCATCGATTTCGGAATGCGGAATGCGGAATGCGGAATCCAAAAGCGGTGTCGCCTGCCGCTCCTATTCCCCCGGCAGTTGCCACCGCACTCCAAATTGGGTTGCTGGCACCCGCTGCGGGGTGCGGCCCCATTTTCCCGCGTTTCCGGTGGTCGCGCCCCGTGCCCCTCGCGACCGACCGTATACAAGCTGTCAATCCTTTCGGATTGAGGGAAACCCATCCAGCGGTCGCTTGGGCGGCGGCACCAGAACACGCTGAACGCGCTGATTCTGGCGCTACGCCGTCCGTAGCGGAAAAGGGCAGGGGAGTTATCGGCGGTAGCGGTAGTAGGCGGCACAGGCGCCTTCGTTGGAGACCATGGTTGCGCCCAGGGGGTGCTCGGGATTGCAGCGGATGCCGAAGGCGGGGCATTCGTGCGGCTTTTTCACGCCCTGCAAGACGAGGCCGCTGATGCATTCGGTGGATTCTTCCGCCGTCAGGTGGGCGACGCCAAATTTGTGCTCGGCATCGTAGGCGGCAAATTCTTCGCGCAGGCCCAGGCCGCTGCGCGGGATAAGCCCCACGCCGCGCCATTTGCGGGGCACCACGTGGAATATTTGTTGGAGGAGTTTTTGGGCGGGCACGTTGCCTGCGTAATGCACGGAGCGGGAGTATTGGTTTTCGACCTCCGCGCGGCCTTCCTCAAGTTGCTTCACGCACAGGTAAATGCCTTGCATGATGTCCAGCGGCTCGAAGCCGGTGACGACGATGGGCACGCGGTATTTCTGCGCGATGGCCGGGTATTCGTGGAATCCCATGACGGCGCAGACGTGCCCGGCGGCGAGGAAGCCCTGCACGCGGTTGAGGGGCGAGGATAGAATGGCCTCCATGGCGGGCGGCACCAGCACGTGCGAGACGAGGATGGAGAAGTTCTGGATGCCTTGTTGCCGCGCTTGGTGGACGGCCATGGCGTTGGCCGGGGCGGTGGTTTCAAAGCCCACGGCAAAGAAGACGATTTCTTTTTGCGGATTGTCCCGCGCGGTTTTGAGGGCGTCCAGCGGGGAATAGACCATGCGCACGTCGCCGCCCTCGGCTTTGACGGTGAGCAGGTCTTTGCGGGTGCCGGGCACGCGCAGCATGTCGCCAAAGGAGCAGAAGATCACGTCCTTGCGGGCGGCAATCTCGATGGCCTTGTCAATGATTTCCACGGGGGTGACGCAGACCGGGCAGCCGGGGCCGTGAACGAGCGTGATGGGTTTGGGCAGGAGTTCATCCACGCCGAATTTGACGATGGCATGGGTTTGCCCGCCGCAGATTTCCATCAGGGTCCAGGGTCGGGTGGTCAGGGTCTGGAGGGCGCGCGCGAATTGATGCACGCCGCTGGCGTCGCGATATTCGTCAATGAATTTCATGGGGCGGCTTCCGGTGGGTCAAGGTGTAACAGCCGCTAGCTGGGCGTGGTGGCCTTGGCGCGCGCCGCCTGGCGCTCGTTGTCCTCCAGTTCCACGAGTTCGTTCATTTCCCGGAGGTATTCAAAGACGCGGTTGGCTTCCGCCTCGTCCACTTTGCTGAGAGCAAAGCCCACGTGGACGATCACGTAATCCCCAACGACGGCTTCCGGCACGAAGTCGAGGTTCACGTCTTTATGGATGCCGCCAAAGTTGACCTTGCCCGTCCGCGTTTGCGGATTGGCGGTGTCAACACTGATGATTTTACCCGGTACTGCCAGACACATAATTGTAAAGTGTGCTTAAGCGTTCAACGCTGCTGCGCATAGCCTGCCATGACGGCCTGCCCCAACGCAATGCCGCCGTCATTGGGCGGCACGCGCTGATGCCAGTAAGGCTGGAAGCCTTCGGCGCGCAATGCCGCGACCGCCAATTCCGTCAACCGCTGGTTTTGGAAGCAACCGCCGGTGAGCGCCACCTTCGGCTCGCCCACCCGCCGGGCCACCGCCAGCACCATTTGCGCCAGCGTCTGGTGGAACTTAGCGGATATCAGGCCGGGCGCCACTTTTTCGCGCAGGTCTTTCAGGAGATCATGGATCATGGGTGCCCAATCCACGATGATTGGCGCGGCATCTGTGCCCGCCGTCTGAAGTGCTGGCGATAGGGCAAACTCAAAGCACGTTTCAGCCGTCACGCCTTCCGCCAGCCATTCCAATTCCATGGCGGCCTGGCCCTCGAAATTCATCCGTTGCCTGCCCAGCACCAGCGCCAGCGCGGCCACGGCGTCGAAGAGTCTGCCGGCGCTGGTGGTGCGCGGGGTGTTGAGACCTTTTTCCAGCATGGCGCGCAAGATGGCGCGTTCCGCAGGCAGGAAGAGTTCCAGCACAGGGAGGTCCGTCTGGTTCCAAAGCGGGTCGCCAAACATTTCATACAGCAGCCCCAGCGCCACGCGGCGCGGTTCCTTCACTGCCGCCTCACCACCGGGCAATGGGAACGCGCGCAAGTGCGCCACGCGCCGCCACTGCCCGCGCGTCATCACCAGGAACTCGCCGCCCCACACCGTGCCGTCCGGGCCGTAGCCCGTGCCATCCCAGGCGACGCCAAGCGCCGGACCTGCCAGCTCATTTTCCGCCAGGCACGCGGCGACATGCGCGGCGTGATGCTGACAGCGCATGACCGGCAGCCCGCTCCGCGCGGCGAACTGGCTGGAGCGATAGTCGGGATGCAGGTCGCACGCCACCAGCGCGGGCTTTAGATCGTACAGTCGCAGCAGGTCTGCGCTTGCCCGTTCAAATGATTCACATGCCTTGGCGGTTTCCAGGTCGCCCAGGTGTTGGCTCAGGAACACTTGCGCACCCACCGCCACCGCCACGGTGTTTTTCAAATGAGCCCCGACGGCCAGCAACGGGGGCACAGGGTAGGGGAGCGTCACCGGCAGCGGCGCGTATCCCCGCGCCCGGCGCAGCACCAATTCTCGCCCCAGCATCACTCGCGCAATGGAATCATCCACATTCCGCGCAATGGGCCGGTCATGCACCAGGAAGAAATCCGCGGTGCCGCCCAACGTTGCCAGCGCCTCGGCTGGCGCTGTGCAAATCGGCTCGTCTGATAAATTGCCGCTGGTCGCCACGATTGGGAAGCCCAGTTCCTGCATCAGCAAATGATGCAACGGGGTGTACGGCAGCATCACTCCCAAATTCGGGTTGCCCGGTGCCACCGCCGCCGCTAGTCCAATGGCGTCGGGTCGGCGGCGCAGTAAGACGATGGGGGATTCGGGGGACGTTAAGAGGCGTTGTTCGAGTTCCGTCACGTCGCACAGCGCGCGAACGGCGGCGAGATCAGGGCACATCAAGGCAAACGGTTTTTCCTCGCGGCATTTGCGTTCCCGCAAGCGGCTCACGGCGGATTCCTGCCGCGCATCCGCCATCAAATGGAAACCACCCAGGCCCTGCACCGCCACAATCGCCCCCGCGCGGATGGCGCGGACCGTCTGCGTCAGCGCATCCTCGCGCACGGCCAGCAGTTGCCCCTGGGCATTCCACCACGTCAATTGCGGGCCACAGACCGGGCAGGCATTCGGCTGCGCATGGAAGCGGCGGTCGGCGGGGTTCTCATATTCCGCCCGGCACGCCGGGCACATCGTGAATTGCCGCATCGTCGTATTAGGCCGATCATAAGGCAGCGCCTGGATGATGCTGAAGCGGGGGCCGCAATGAGTGCAGTTGGTGAACGGATACTGGTAACGCCGGTTGGCCGGATCAAAAATCTCCCGTAAACAGTCCGGGCAAGTGGCGATGTCCGGGAGGATGAACGCCGATTTGCCGCCCGCCTCGGTGCTCGCCTGGATTTCAAACGTGGCATATCCCGCCGGGTCCAGGAAGCTGGTCTCCAGGCTTTGAATGAACGCGCGCGGCGGACGCTCCGGCTCCAGCCGCAACCAGAATGCACGGACGGCGGATGGCAATCCCTCCACTTCAATCACCACTCCTTGCGGCGAATTATTCACCCAACCCGTCAATCCCAATTCCGTCGCCAGCCGGAAAACCATTGGCCGAAACCCCACCCCCTGCACCGCCCCGCGCACCACCAACCGCAGCCGGGTACGCGCTGCGGTGGAAGCGTGCTCGATTGCGTCCAACTCGTTCATTGCCACTGCCGGAGGATGGCAGAACCGCGCTCCCTTCGCCAGCGCAATTTACCATTGGGTGTCCCGATGGGTGTCCAAGACAATTAGACACGCTTCAAAACAATTTTCGGATAAACCACCACCGCCCAATGATTGAAACACTATGCCCCGGGAGTGGCCCACCTGAGGTGATTGGAAGGTGACACTAACTGCTTGGAATAAAGATGACGTGTTTTTGGCATTGCTTTTCCTTGGACCGGTAATTAATGCTAAGGCGAAGCCAGTGACCCGAATTGAAGAATGATTATGAAGAAGTTATCCGCCATGTTGTTGTTCATCGTCGCAACCTCTGCGACGATGGCCAAAGAGTATCATGTGTCCATCAAGGGCAACGATCAAAACCTGGGTACAAAATCCAAACCGTTCCAGACCATCAGCGCGGCGGCACGGGTCGCCGCGCCGGGCGATGTGATCACGGTGCATGCGGGCGTGTATCGCGAGCGCATTAATCCCCCCCGGGGCGGGACTTCCGAATCGGAGCGGATTATTTATCAGGCCGCGAAGGGGGAGCGGGTGGAGATAAAGGGTTCGGAAGTCATCAAGGACTGGGTGAAGGTGCAGGAGAATGTATGGAAGGCGACGCTGCCGAACACGTTCTTCAAGGGGTTTAACCCGTATGGCGATTTGATCCGGGGCGATTGGTTTACGGCCAATAAGCGCGAGCATCACACCGGCGCCGTGTATTTGAACGGGGATTGGTTGACGGAGGCGACGAAGTTGGAGGAAGTTTTGATGTCGGGCAGCCCGACGTGGGTAAGCAAAGGCGATCGGCAGGTGTTGCTGAACGTGGCGTGGCTCGGGCCCGCCTATGACGCGGGCAGCGGCCCGCGCATTGCGGCCACGAGTTTTGCCGCGCGGAGCGGGACGACGAACGCGCCGTGCGCGGAGGGCGGCGATTGCCTGGGCTGGATCATGCACGGGGATTGGGCGCGTTATGAGCGGGTGGATTTCCTGAAGGATACGGGGCGGATGATCGTGCGCGTGGCCTCGGCCTCGGCGGGTGGGAATATCGAGATTCGTCTCGACTCGCCCGAAGGGGAATTGCTGGGGGTTTGCACGGTGACGAATACCGGCGGCTGGCAAGCGTGGACGACGCTCTTTGCCAAAATCAAGCCGCAGAGCGGCCTCAAGACGATTTGCCTAGTGTTCAAGAATAATAAGCCGACGACGCTGAATCCCAATCTGTGGTTCACGCAGGTGGATGGCACGAATACGACGATCTGGGCGCAGTTCAAGAGCGTGAACCCGAATGAGCAGTTGGTGGAGATCAATGCGCGGCAAACGGTGTTTTATCCCGACCAGCCCGGGCGCAATTTTATCACGGTGCGCGGGTTCGTCCTGCGCCACGCCGCCACGCCGTGGGCGCCGCCGACCGCCGAGCAGATCGGGCTCATCGGCACACATTGGAGCAAGGGCTGGATCATCGAGAATAATGTGGTCAGCCACTCGGTCTGTTCCGGGATTGCGCTGGGCAAGCACGGCGACCAGTATGATAACACCTCCGCCAACAGCGCCGAGGGGTATGTGAAAACCATTGAGCGCGCGCACGCGCATGCCATTCCTTGGACCAAGGAAAACATCGGGCATCACATTGTTCGCAATAATACCATCACGCATTGCGAGCAGGCGGGAATCGTTGGCAGCCTGGGATGTTCCTTTAGCACGATTGCTGGTAATGTGATTCACGACATCCATGTGCGCCGCCTGTTCGGTGGCGCGGAAATGGGGGGCATTAAGTTTCACGCGGCGATTGATACGGAGATTCGCGGCAATCATATCTACCGCACTTGCCGGGGACTCTGGCTGGATTGGATGGCGCAAGGCACGCGCGTTTCGGGAAATCTCTTCCATGACAACGCGAGCGAGGATTTGTTTGTGGAAGTGGATCACGGGCCGTTCGTGGTGGATAACAATTTGTTCCTTTCCGCTACAAGCCTGCTGGATATGTCCGAGGGCGGCGCGTATGTGCATAATCTTTTCGCCGGCAAGATTAACAGCACCGAGGAACTGAAGCGCGAGACGCCGTATCACCCCGCGCATTCGACCAAAATGGCGGGGTTAAGTTCGATCAAGGGCGGGGATAACCGGTATTATAACAACCTTATCGTCGGCGCGGGCGGCAGCGTTGGGGAAGTGGCCAAGAAGGACGAGCGTCATCGCCGCGTTTCGGGATATGGACTTTGGGTTTATGACCTTCGGGAATACCCACTGCAAACCGGCGGCAATGTTTCCTGCTATGGCGTGCAACCTTACGCCAGGGAAGCCAGTTACCTTGTGCTGACGAATTTTAATCCCGAATTGAAGCTGGTGGAAGAAAAGAGGCGCTTTACGCTGCACCTCACCCTGCCACCAGAATTGAAGCAGGCCGACACGATGCCCGTCACGACCGCGCTGCTCGGCAACGCGAAAATCCCGGGCGTGGCCTACGAGAACGCCGATGGCTCGCCGTTGATCATCAATTCCGATTTCTTCGGCAAGAAACGCAGTAAAACACATCCAGTGGCCGGACCTTTCGAGCGCAGCGGGGCGGGGTCGGTGGCGTTGCAGGTGTGGTAGCGGCGGGGCAGGGGATTACTTTCCCGACGTCATTCCGGATAATAGGGCATTTTGGGGGAATTTCTGCCAATAACATGACGGTCTGTAGCACGGGCGGACTGCTCATGTGAATTCCTTCTTGCATTGTTGCCGCCAGGTTTTAATTTCCATGCATGTCTGGACCGACAACTGGTACACCAACCGCCGATCACGATGCTGCTGCCCATTCCACCACTGAGGGGATGAGCGGTTCATTTCCATTTTCCCACCCCGATCAATTTGTCACGCGCCATATCGGCCCGAATCCAGCGGATACCGCCGAGATGCTCAAGGGCTGCGGGGTCGGTTCCCTGGAGGAATTGGTGGCCGCAGTGGTGCCGCGGCAAATCCGCCTGGGCAAACCGATGACACTGCCGGCACCGCGCGGGGAGTTCCAAGCGCTGGCCGATTTGCGCGCCATTGCTGCGAAGAACCGCGTGTTCCGTTCGTATATCGGCATGGGGTTTCATGATTGCATCACGCCGCCGGTGATTCAGCGCAATATCCTGGAGAACCCGGGCTGGTACACTCAATATACGCCGTACCAATCCGAGATTTCCCAGGGGCGCATGGAGATGCTGTTGAATTTCCAGACCATGGTCTGCGATTTAACCGCACTGGACGTCGCCAACGCTTCCATGTTGGACGAAGCTACCGCCGCCGCCGAGGCGATGATGCTATGCCATCGCGTCAAGGAACCGGAAGGCCGGAAACTCTTTTTGGTTTCGTCGGCGTGCCATCCGCAAAACATTGACGTGGTGCGCACGCGCGCGGAGGCACTTGGCATTGAAGTAAGGGTAGGGGACCATCATGCGTTCACCTTCGATCAAACGGTCTGCGGCGTGCTGCTGCAATATCCCACGACGGAGGGGCGCGTGGAGGATTACACGGCTCTGGCGCAGCGGGCGCATCAAGCCGGCGCGCTGGTCGTGGTGGTGGCCGACATCCTGTCGCTCACGTTATTGCGGCCCCCCGGCGAATTCGGTGCGGATGTGGCAGTGGGAAATACCCAACGTTTTGGCGTGCCGCTTGGTTTCGGTGGTCCGCACGCCGCTTACTTTGCCACTCGGGACGTTTATAAGCGGCAGATGCCTGGCCGCTTGGTGGGTGTTTCCAAGGATGCTCGTGGGCGTCCAGCGTTGCGCCTTTCGCTCGGCACGCGCGAACAGCATATTCGCCGGGAAAAAGCCACAAGCAACATTTGTACCGCACAGGCATTGCTGGCGAATATCGCTGCCGCTTATGCTGTGTATCACGGCCCGGAAGGATTGCGGCAAATTGCCCGGCGCATCCACTGGCTCGCACAGGTGTTCGCCGCCGGCCTGAAGCGTTTGGGCCAAGCTGTGCCAGCAGAACCATTCTTTGACACGTTGCGCGTGGGTTTGAACGGCATGAACTCCATACAAGTCACGGAGATCGCCGCGCGGCACGCCGTCAACCTGCGGGTGCTGGATGTGCAGACGATCAGTATCGCTTTGGATGAGACGACCAACCCTGAGGATATTGAGACCCTTTGGCGTATTTTGAACCGGGACCAGGCGGTGGTGTTCACCGTGAAGGATTTGGCAGCCACGGTTGGCTGCCCTGATTACGCTATCCCACACGCCCGTACCAGCGCTTACCTGACCCACGCGGTTTTCCATCGCTGCCATTCCGAAACCGAGATGCTGCGTTACTTGCGCCGGCTGGAGTCGCGCGATCTGTCCCTCTGTCATTCCATGATCCCGCTGGGCTCCTGCACGATGAAGCTGAACGCCGCCGCGGAAATGCTGCCGATCACCTGGCCGGAACTTGCGCGGATGCATCCGTTTGCGCCTGCTGACCAGACGGAAGGCTATCATACGCTGTGCGAGCAATTGGAGCAGTGGCTCCAGGAAATCACCGGCTTTGCCGCCGTCTCCCTCCAACCCAATGCCGGTAGTCAGGGCGAATACGCAGGCCTATTAGTTATCCGGAATTTTTATAAGGCCCGGGGCGAAGGGCACCGGCAGATTTGCTTGATCCCCGTTTCCGCACACGGCACCAACCCGGCCAGCGCCGTCATGGCGGGACTGAAAGTGGTAGCTGTGGCGTGCGATACCAAGGGTAACGTGGACCTGGCCGATTTGAAGGCCAAAGCCGAAACTAACGCGGCAAACCTAGCCTGTGTGATGGTCACATATCCTTCCACTCACGGCGTCTTTGAAGAAGGGATTCGTGACCTGTGCCAAATCATTCACTCGCATGGCGGGCAGGTGTACATGGACGGCGCGAACATGAATGCGCAGGTCGGCCTGACTTCCCCCGCGAACATCGGCGCGGATGTCTGCCATTTGAATTTGCACAAGACCTTCGCCATTCCTCATGGCGGCGGCGGTCCAGGCGTGGGCCCGATCTGTGTCGCTCGACACCTTGCGCCGTTTCTGCCCGGACACGTGGTTCGGCAACCGGCCAAGGGGCTGCAGCAGGGCGCGGTTTCGGCCACCCCGTGGGGCAGCGCCAGCATTTTACCCATCTCTTGGGCGTACATCGCCATGATGGGCAGCCATGGGCTCACCGAAGCGACCCGCTACGCCATCCTAAACGCCAATTATATTTCCAAGCGACTTGAGGCCTATTACCCGACGCTTTTCCGGGGGCACGGCGGCTTTGTGGCGCACGAATGTATCTTGGATTTGCGTAAATTCAAAAGCGTCACGGCGGAAGACGTGGCCAAACGATTGATGGATTTCGGCTTTCACGCCCCCACGCTTTCGTGGCCGGTAGCCGGCACTCTGATGGTGGAACCCACGGAGAGTGAGCCAAAGGTTGAGTTGGACCGTTTTTGCGAAGCAATGATCGCCATTCATGGCGAAATCATGGCCGTGGAAACCGGGCAGATGGACCCGCTCAATAACCCCTTGAAGAACGCGCCGCATACGGCAGACGTCATCGCCGGCGATTGGAACCGGCCCTATAGCCGCGAGCAGGCCGCCTTTCCGGTAAAGAGTCTCAAGGACTGGAAATTCTGGCCGTCCGTGAGCCGCGTGGACAATGTCTTCGGCGACCGCAACTTGGTCTGTTCCTGCGCCGGAATGGATGCACATATTTAGCCGTTTTTTCCTCTGGAAAAGCTCATCATCGAATGTATGTTTAGTTTGACTTGAGTCTCACGCAACGCGTGGTTGATTCCAGTTCTTATGGCATCCGACAGTTTTAGCCAGTCCGGCACGAGTGGTAATACCCACTCAGATATTGTTTTTGCAGCCCAACGTCGGCGAATGGTGGCAGAGCAACTGGCTGCGCCGGGACGCAATATTACCAATGAAGCCGTATTGGCAGCCATGGAAACTGTGCCAAGGCATGAATTTATTACGGCGGACCTGCGGGACGAGGCCTATGATGATCATCCGGTTCCCATCTGCCATCGGCAGACCATTTCCCAGCCATATATTGTGGCGTTCATGACGGAAAAGTTGGCCCCAAAACCGGAGGAACGCGTGTTGGAGATCGGCACCGGGTCAGGCTATCAGGCCGCCGTACTGGCCCGCTTGGTGAAAGTGGTTTATTCGGTGGAGATTGTTGCCCCACTGGCTGCGGAAGCTGCAAGCACGCTGCGACGACTTGGAGTAACCAACGTGTTCATCAAGGCCGGTGATGGCTATCAAGGATGGGCGGAACATGCGCCCTTTGACGCGGTGATTGTCACTTGCTCCCCGGATCATGTGCCCGCACCACTGCTGGACCAATTGAACGAAGGCGGACGCATGATCATTCCAGTCCAGCACGACGCTGGCCAGGATTTGTTTTACCTGGAGAAAACGGGTGGTGAACTATTGGAGCGGGCGGTGCTGCCAGTGAGGTTTGTGCCCATGACTCGCACTCAGGATGGCAAGGCCAGACAATCATGAAATCGCCGGACGCAAAAAAGCTGAAAAAAAACTTGTCTAAACCATGTTCGGATGCATAAATACGCGCCCGCAGGTGCTGCCGGCGGTTGACATTTTCTCAGTTTATGAGAGAATTCAACTCCGGTTGTGATCGGGTATGTGCCAGAGTAGCTCAGGGGTAGAGCAGGGGACTCATAAGCCCTTGGTCGGGGGTTCAACTCCCTCCTCTGGCACCACCTTTTTTAACCTGTAAAAACAATACAATGTTTTTACGGTTTATATTTTTTGACTTTTTAACCATTGTGCCCCACTCCTATACTAACTTTATGAGAAAGATAGTGCGAATAATTCTAATCGGTTGCTTCTTTTGTTATCAGGCAATTGGTGAACTGCCTACATACCTGTCTGAAATGGGACCATTTGAAATGGCTAAACGCATAAAGTATTTGGCATCCCGTTATAATATCAGCATGACAAACGTTCAAATTCTTGATGCTGTTTTTGAGAAAACAGGACAGGCATGGGAAGAATATGGCAAAGGTGACATTGCCGCTTTTGCTGAAGAATTAGATCGTCGTTACGGCAAAACAACGAATAACGATGCAGCCAAACAACAAGCTGAACGTGATGCTGAACAAAGAATAGCGGAGTTGCAGCGAAATATGGAATCACAGAGAAACATGGAAGCTTATGAAAAAAGAGAGGCAGCGGCGCGAGTGGTAAGGCTGAAGTTAGAAGCTGAAGCAAAGGCAAAAGCAAAAAATGAGGCTGAGATTGATCTGCGCTCATTGCAATGGCAGCAACGGCAAGCAAGCAATGGGCTTGCTTCTGGCCAGTGTTCGCTGGGAATTCGGTATGGGACGGGTACTGGCGTTGAAAAAGACCAAGGTTTGGCCGTCTATTGGCTCACACTATCAGCCGCTCAAGGTAATATTGAAGCGAAAGCCGCCTTGGTAAAGCTAACGAATACGCCCCCTAACTAGTGGAAGCGAAAATTCCAAGAGTTTACGGTATCCTGAAAGCGATCTCATTATCAGCCTATGAAGATTGAACGAGGTATTTTCCATCGAACCGAGTTGCTTTTAGGGAAAGACAAAATGGCCGTAATGGCCAAAAAAAACGTCATTATCTTTGGAATTGGCGGGGTGGGAAGTTGGACGGCGGAAAGTCTGGTGCGAACCGGCATCCGAAAATTGACCATGGTGGATTCAGATCGGATCTGCGTCACCAATATCAACCGGCAGGTGCATGCCACCACGCAAACTGTGGGCGAGGTGAAGACCGATGTGCTGAAAAAGCGACTGCTGGAAATCAATCCCTCGGCCGAAATTACCAACCTGCAAAAAATCTTCAACAAAGAGACGCAAGATCAATTTGAACTGGATTCATACGACTATATCATAGACGCCATTGACAGCCTGATTAACAAGATTTATCTCATCCGCTTCGCCACCCGCACCAACGCCCGGTTCTTTTCTTCAATGGGTTCCGCCCTCAAAGTGGATCCCACGCGTATCCGCGTGGGTAAGTTCTGGGAGATTCAAGGATGCCCCTTTGCCGCCATGATTCGAAGCCGGATTCGCCGGGGTGAATTGCCGGCCAAGGAATTCTTGTGCGTCTATAGCGATGAGGTTTTGAAAAATGCCGGGGCCGATCCCGCTTGTGGCACGGAAAAGTGTTTTTGTCCGAAATCCAAAAACGGCCCGGGCGACGCTGAACTTGCCAGCCATGAGTGGTGCAGCATGAAAGCCGCCGTTAACGGCAGCACCGCCCATATTACCGCGATCTTTGGTTTCACGCTCGCCGGACTGGTCATCAAAGACATCTACGACGCGGCGCAAACCAGCCCTACTTCTTAAGCTCCAACATGCCCATGCCGCGCAACCATTCTTCGGCGCGTTTGGGCCAGGTGGTGACGGTGCGAATGGTGGGGCGCAAACCATAGCCGTGCCCGCCAGCAGCGTACAAGTGCATCTCCGCCAGCACTTTCACGTTTTTCAAGGCAAGGTAATAGAAAAGGCAATTTTCCACCCGGATATTGTCATCCTCGGTCATCACCAGAAACGCGGGCGGCGTATTGCTGGTGATATTCAGGTCCGGTGCCAACTTATTATCCTGTTCCTTGATGGCCAGGTAGGCGGGATAAATCAGCAGTGAAAAATCAGGACGGCAACTGGCTTGATCCGCGTCATCCACCGGTTCATACCCGCGCTTTTCATAACTGGTGCTGGTCACCGCCGATAAATGGCCTCCGGCGGAAAAGCCCATAATACCGATCCGTTTGGAATCCAGGTTCCATTCCTTGGCGCGGTGCCGCACTAAGCTGACGGCGCGTTGGGCATCCTGGCGCGGTGCCCAATTCTTTTCCCCACCCTTGCGCGCTGGCACCCGATACTTTAGCAACACGCCGGTAACCCCAATTGAATTGAGCCATTCGCAAATTTCCGTGCCTTCGAGGTCCATGGCCAGGATGCTGTAACCGCCGCCTGGGCACACTACGACGGCAGTGCCGGTTTCCTTGTCTTGCGGCGGACGATACACGGAAATGGTGGGATTTGAGACATTGCCCAACCGGATCACCGATTTGCCAGCAACCAGCCCCCCATTGGGTTTGGTAGTGTCCTTTTCTTCACCAATTTCACCATTATCGCCCGGTGCTCCCTTTGGCCAGAGCGGAATCGCGTCCGGCACGGTCGCACCGGATACTGGTTGTTTGCATAATGAAATTGCCATAACACAAGCCATACCGAGTGTGAACATCTTTTGCATGGCGGCATGGAACCGCAAAAAGGCAACCATGGCAATTGTAAAACGACGGACGGCTGAAAATTACGGGCGGTTTAGAACCACATGTTGCAATAGTTAATATATAGCAGCTACAGATAGTTATGAACCAATTTTACAAAGAAAGCATCTCACTAAAGCAAATCCGGGCCGCACAGCCTGAGGAAGGCGTGGCGGCCCGGTGAATTTCGAATCAATACAGTGTAGGTCTCGTAGTAATCCAGCGACGGCTTGTATCACACCACCGCTGAAATCTATTGGGCAATCAAAGATCAATTTTAGCTTTGCCCGAAAACTGGTTTCACGAAACCCGTACTTCATCAACACGTGTATATATACCTCATATAATTTTTCTGTCAAACACTATTTGAAAGTTTTTATCTACGCTTATCAAAACCGCCTTTCGGATAAGCCATTATGATTTTTTTACTGGTCATTGAAAAGTTCTTATTTTCAGTAAAAACGTCGTAAAATGGACCGTGAAGCCAAGCAAGGATAAAAAGAAGTGCAAAGTTTCAGCTTCACTTCTGCTGTAATGAGGTTATCTTTACTCCTCTACGGGAACTGAGCACCGGGGCGACTGTATCCAGGACCGCTAAGGGCAGGGGACCCCGCCAGTTTTCGTAATAGAGATTATTGGATTTGCAATGGACATAGCACATATACGAAATTTTAGCATTATCGCCCATATTGATCATGGGAAAACGACGCTTTCCGACCGCCTCCTGCAGCGAACAGGCACCGTAAAAGATCGTGACATGACGGACCAGCATTTGGATGCCATGGACCTGGAGAAGGAACGTGGAATTACCATTAAGGCACATCCGGTAACGATGCTTTACACTGCCAAAGACGGCGAAACGTACGAGTTGAACCTGATTGATACTCCCGGACACGTGGATTTCACTTACGAAGTGTCCCGCAGCCTAAGTGCATGTGAAGGCGCCTTGCTCATTGTGGATGCGGCCCAAGGAGTGGAAGCACAGACCGTCGCCAATGTGCATCTGGCGATGAAGCAAAACCTCGTAATTATCCCGGTCATCAATAAAATTGACCTGCCCCACGCGGATATTCCACAAGCCAAACAACAGTTGGAGGACATTCTTGCCATTCCGGCGGAAGGTGCCATTTGTGCCAGTGCCAAGGAGGGCAATGGCATTGAGGAAATTCTGGAGGCCGTCGTGCAACGAGTGCCGCCCCCGAAACCAACCGGCGCGGACTCGATGCAGGCGCTGGTGTTTGATTCCATTTTTGATACCTATAAGGGCGTCATCACTTATGTCCGTGTGTTTAACGGCGAACTGAAGCCCGGCATGATGGTGAAGTTGCTGCATTCCGGTAAAACCGTGGAAATCAAGGAAGTTGGCAGTTTTAATCCCAAACCGTACCAGCGCGAAAAACTGGAAACCGGCGAAACGGGATATATTACCGCCAACATCAAGACGCCGCAGGAAGTAAAGATGGGCGATACGATCACGGATTCGCGCCGTCCATCGGGTCCCTTGCCGGGTTTCAAGGAAGTACACCCCATGGTGTTTAGCGGCATTTATCCAATTAACACTGCGGATTACGAGCACTTGAAAGCCAACCTGGCCAAATTAAAGCTCAACGACTCCGGGTTTGTTTATTCGGCGGAAAGTTCCGTGGCGCTTGGGTTCGGGTTTCGTTGCGGATTCCTGGGTTTGCTGCACATGGAAATTGTGCAGGAACGGTTGCGGCGCGAATATGGCATGGACATCATCGCCACCTATCCTAGCGTAGTCTATCGCGTAACGATGCATGATGGCACGGTCAAAACCATTGATAACCCGGTCTTTATGCCGGATGTCACCTATATCAAGAGCATCGAGGAACCCATGGTCCGCGCGTTTGTCATCTGTCCCAATGAAAATATTGGCGACATGATGGCTTTGATCACCGAAAAACGGGGTGAAGTGGTCCACACGGAAACCTTGGATAGCAAACGTGTCATGCTCACTGCCAACACGCCGCTGAATGAAATCCTGATTGATTTTCATGATCGCATTAAAAGCATTACGCGCGGTTATGGCTCCATGGATTATGAGTTTATCGAGGCGCGTGTTAGCGACATGGTTAAGCTCGACATGTTGGTGAACAATGAACCGGTGGATGCGTTCTCGTGTATTGTTCATCGGGATAAAGCGGATGGCCGCGGCCGTGTGCTCGCCGCCAAACTCAGGGAAGTCATCCCGCGGCAGCAATATATGGTGGCGATCCAAGCGGCGATTGGCGGGAAAATTGTTGCCCGAGAAACAGTGAGCGCCTTTCGCAAAGACGTGACCGCCAAATGCT
Source organism: Verrucomicrobiota bacterium (assembly GCA_037139415.1). Lineage (NCBI taxonomy): Bacteria > Pseudomonadati > Verrucomicrobiota > Verrucomicrobiota bacterium. The sequence continues at coordinate 17,664 of JBAXGN010000157.1, forward strand.
ACGGTGGCGATATCTCCCGCAAACGCAAATTGCTTGAAAAACAAAAGGAAGGCAAAAAACGCATGAAAAGCATTGGTGCGGTCAATATTCCGCAGGAAGCGTTTATTGAGGTGCTGAAGGCTTAAGCCGCCAATTCGATATTTTCCATCCCATGAGTATTTATATCCGTTGGTTTTTTTCCAAGACTCTGCGCCAGGCGGTGGATATGCGACGGCATGTCCACAAGTTGATGCGCGCTCAATGTGACATTCTCTCACCCCAAGCCATTGAGGTGATCGAACAAGCGTGCCGCGAATTATATCAGGTTACGGAGACTGCCAGTGACCAGAAGAAGCTGCTGGAAGGGATGGCAACCCTGGAAAAAGTGGCCAACCAATGGCTGAAACCATATCCCCATGCCGGTTATCGCGAAAATATCGAGGTGTTCCTGGTGGCCATCGCGGTGGCCATGGGCATCCGAACGTTCTTTTTGCAACCTTTCAAAATTCCCACCGGTTCCATGCAACCGACGCTGTATGGGATCACGGAGGAAGACTTGCGCAACAAACCGGACGTGACTGTCCCCAGCGGCTTCCAGGCATTTGTGGACTCCTGGTTCAAAGGCACCAGCTATTTCCATATTGTGGCCAAGGCCGATGGTGAACTCAAAGGGGTCAGCGCCCCCATAAAGTTATTATTATTCAATTTAAAGCAAATTATTTATATTGGCGACGAGAGTTATACCGTCTGGTTTCCGCCGGATAATTTTCCGGTCCGCGCTGGATTGGCGGACAAGCAGGCCAATGGGATGCTCATTCCGCACACGTTCAAAGCGGGCGAAGATATCGTCAAGGTCAAAGTCATCAGCGGCGACCATCTGTTCGTGGACCGGGTATCCTTCAATTTCCGGCACCCGGAACGCGGTGATATCATCGTCTTTGAAACCAAAGGCATTAGTATGCTGCCGCAGAACCAATTTTACATCAAACGCATGGTTGCCAAAGGCAATGAAGAGGTCAAAATTGGCAACGACCAACATTTGAGGATCAACGGCAAACGTTTGGATGCCGGCACGCCGGGCTTTGAAAATGTCTATACCTTCGGCAAAGAATACCGCGAAGGACGGTATTTTGGCCATGTGAACGCCGAAATGGCGTATAAAATCGGGAAAAACATTCCCGCTAGAAATTTTCCCGATGAACAAGCAACCTACGTTGTACCCAAGAACAGTTACTTGGCAATGGGTGACAACACCATGAACTCATGGGATTCACGGGATTGGGGCTACGTGCCACGCGACAATGTGATTGGGAAATCCTTTTTCGTGTACTGGCCATTTGGCGAACGGTTTGGCTGGTCTCATTTAACGACCCAATAGCATACATAATAATGGCTTGTACGTTATTTTTGCCTGGCATCGTATTTTCGCACAATGTATGTTATGTTCACTTAAGTTATGTCCATTCTGCCCTGCCGTCAACAACTTCTGAATCTTTAATGTCTGTGCAAGGTCATTATCGCGCGCCGGGGCATATTTTTTGCCGCCCGCTTTTTCGTGCTGGTTGGCGGGATGCTCTGCCGGACCAGATGCAACT